>PWKU01000051.1 GCA_003559635.1 Candidatus Nealsoniibacteriota bacterium
CTGGATCATCTGGATCAGCTACAACTCCATCTCCGAGCAAGCTGTTAAGCTTGGCAATTGTTCTTGTTCCAACATACCCTGTAGCGGTTGTAAGGTTGAGTGGTGTCAACACTTCGCTAGCGTATTTGGTTTGGAACTTCCTGACGGCTGAATCGGTAATAGAACCAAAATATGAGGTCTCATTTCCCGGTGAGCCGGCTCCGGTTTCTGCCAATCTTGTGTCAGGATCGGCATTAAGCAGGATCTGAAGATATTTTACATCATCACCTCTTGAACCTGTGCTGAGGTTTCGGGTGAATGCAAAAGTTTCAGGAATTCCTGTAACTTGCACGGTTTCTCCGGCTTCTTTAGTGTCGTCAGTATCGGCGTCTCCTCCGAGGAGTTCAAGGATGGTGTCAAGTCTTCCTGCGAGCTCATCTATTTCCGATCTGAGATCTTCCTCTGTTTCTTCAGCAAGTGCCATTCCGACACCAAGAGTAAGACAGAGGCTAAGAGCCATGAAACCAACAAAAATCTTTTTTGTAAGTGTATTCATTTTTTTTGATGCAAATGTGCTTTTATTGCACTATTTGCAGTTAATAATCTGTGTGTTTGTGTCTTTTGTTCTTTGTAATTTTTTGTAATCTGCCGTTATCGACCTTTTCTTATTTCCTTTTTGTCATCCCCGTTTAAGCGGGAACCTTTTCTCTGGGCTCCCAGTCAAGCTGGGAACGACAGAGGGAAATGTGAAAAAACGGCTCTTTCTCTTATATTTCCTAATTGTTAAATAATTATGATTTTGTGATTGTATTACTGCTCGGCCAAAATGTCAACCAGTAAGTCAAACGCTTCTCCGTAGTCTTCGTTATCACGTGCGGTTTTTACCATCTCCAACCGCTCGTCTTCTTCTGTTTCTTCTATGCTCATTACCATCATTCCAACATCGTCTTCGCTTTCTCCTTCTATTTTCGCAATGTGGTAATCAATTATCTCCTTGTCTGTAAGGCGTTGCCTGCTCTCTTCGTCTCCATTTTCAACCATGTTTCCCAATACCACTCTCATAGCACTAACAAGACTCTCCTCTAAAGCGCTGTACCTCCTTTCAATGGTTTCTTCTCCTTCCGCTACGTCAACAACCATTTCGTTTTCTTCGGCAACCATTTTAAGCTCCTCTTCTTTTTCTTCAACTCTTTCTACGGGAGGAAGGTAAACAACCTCGTATCCGTAGTCAATAGGAAAAAGAGGAAAAGCCAAAAAGCTAAAAACCAGCAAAAAGACAAAAGCTCCCATTACCGCGAGCCTGTTTTGGAATACGAGAGTCGTTAAAACATCGGCAAACCTTCGCTCGCCGGAAACGGTATCCCTTTCCAGTATATTTTGTTTTGTTCTCTCCTCCCAGGAAGCATTCGGCTTCACTTTGCGGAGTAGATAGATTTTTTGTAAGATTTCCTTTTCCATGAATTTTAGATAAAAAGTGTCTTCTGCTTATAGGAGACGAAAAAGGGGGAGAAATGTTACACCCCACCCGAAGACACGGCTTCGGGAAATCCTAAATTCGAAATTACAAATCACAAATAACTAAATTCAAAGTATTTTGGATTTTGAGCTTTGGTCATTGGGATTTAGTGCTTTTTACTGAGATTTGGGTTTTTTATTCAGCTGTTCTTTAAGGGAAGACACTGCACGGTGAATAAGAACGCGAACAGAAGCTTCCGGCTTTTCTAAAAGCTCGGCAATTTCCGCGGTGGTAAGCTCGTCAAGGTAATACCAAATAATAATATTCTGATAATCCTCGTTAATCTCTTTAAGGGCCTTTTTCACCTCTTCCACCTCCATAGCGAGTATAGCCTTCTCATCGGCGCGCATCTCCTTGTCCAAGGCCACCACATCGTCTAAGGGGACCTGCTTTGGCTTGTTGGAATCCTCGGGGGAGCGATCTCTGTTTTTACGGTAATAATCGATAACAAGATTTCGGACAACCCTGTAAGCAAAGGCCCGGGGGTTTTTTAGTTGCTCTTCTTTTTTGAGAGAATCCCAGACACGGATAAACGTACGAGAAGTAATATCTTCCGCATCGTCTTTAGAACTTACCTTAAGATAAGCAAACCTGAAAATTTGCCGAACATTACTGTCGTAAATTTTTTCAAATTCTTTTCTAAGTTTTTTCTCTCTTCTATTGAACATTGTTTCAATAAATATTTTTGACCTAACTGATTATGTGTCCTATTCTTTTAAGCTGTGTGTTTTTCTTCCCGCAATACAACCGGCCTTGAATAAAGGCCTGGCGGAAGGATAGGACAATAATAGGACAAAATCACCAATATTTTCTGTCCTATCGCTGTCCTAGCTAAATTTCCCTTGTCCTATGCTAGCAAATAGTA
Organism: Candidatus Nealsoniibacteriota bacterium; assembly: GCA_003559635.1. Taxonomy (GTDB): domain Bacteria; phylum Patescibacteriota; class Minisyncoccia; order Minisyncoccales; family PWPS01; genus PWHW01. Next base: position 2,361 of record PWKU01000051.1, read on the forward strand.
AGTTGTGTTTCCTCTGCCGACCCTTTTGGTCAGTCTTTTCTCCGTAAGAGCGCTCAGATCTCTGCGCAATGTTCTTTTGGTCGTTTTCGGCAAAGCGCCCTGAAAGTCTTTTACTTGCATTTTTTGCTTTTTTTCCAAAAGTTGAAGAATCTTCTCTTGCCTACCGTTTAATATTACTTCCGCTTTTTTCTTTTCCTTTTTTGCTTTCGGTTTTTCTTTCTCTTCTTTGAACCGATCTTCTTTTTCTTCAAGCAACAACGCTTTTTGTTCGTAAAAGGCACTTTTTCTTCTTAAAATATCGTTAAACTCTTCTACTTCCAGCTTAATTTCTCTGTATTTTTCCTGAACTTTCGTTATTGTCTCCGAGTCAACCCACCTTTGGGATTTAGCAAGTTCTAAAAGCGCATCCATTATTTCAATGTCTCTTTCCACACAAAAAGCAGACTCTTTTCTTTTTGCCATTTCCCCTTCCAGGATAAGAACGAGGTTGGAAAGTATTTCATCGCCGATTTCCCTTATTTTGTGGCGAAGAGGCTCTTTTGACGGAAAAAGAAAAGTAAGTCTGTATAATCTACCTGTTAATTCAATAAAATATGGTTTGTCCATGGATGTTTCAAATCAAAGACCAGGAGTAAAAACCCCCTTTATTGTTATAGCATTCGCAATATTAGAAAGAAACCAGTGCAGAATACTGAGTGAGATTGTCCAGCTGTGAAGGTGTCAGCGCTTGCGCTTCCACAACCGCTTCTTCGATAAGCTCGCCGGAAATCTCTATTTCCTCTCCTATTTCTAGGAGTCTTAGTCCGGTTTTCTCCGGGGCAAGACGTTTCTGAACATAATCCTCAATATAAATTCTCTCTTCATCCGATAACTCCAGTCCTTCCTCTTCCATATGGGAAGTTGTTGCGTTCCGGGCAAGATGGGTCAAACCGTCTCCTTCTTTTGCAACTTCTCTATAAACAGGAGGTTCTTCTGCCGGAGCTTCTATCTCTTCTTCCGTTTCTTGTGTAACCCGCTCTTCTTCGGTTTCTTCCGTTTCTTGTGCAAGGAAAACATCTTCTACTTCATCCAAGATTTTTTGAGAAGCAGCAGAGAGAATATCTCTCATGCTATGCTCTCTTAAAGTTACAAAGACAAAGACAAGAGAGAAAACAAGAATGAGAACAAGTATGGAGAGGGTAA
>PWKU01000024.1 GCA_003559635.1 Candidatus Nealsoniibacteriota bacterium
GGGGCTTGACAAAAATGCCATTATAAGTAGAATTAATCTCACTTGACGTGATAGGTCCAAAAAGAGACCCTTTTTTTGGTCTGTTTTCGCGACAGAAGACGCTTAATTTAAAAAATTGCTTGAACTCATCTTTTCATAATTTATAAATAGAAAAAGTCCCTGATTGTATAAAATTAGGGCGTTTTTGTTTTCTTTTTTGAGTTCATTGTCGTTTATACCTAAAAACCCTTGGCTGGCGTTTTACGCTTTTAGCATCTTATAATAATTAAGTTTGTTAACTTTTTTGCCGAGGATAACTCTTTACATAGTGAGTATGCAAAAAGTAAAATATTTCGGGAAAAAGAAGATTTCCTTGACGCCCCCCTACCTTCTAAGCATTCAGAAAGACTCTTGGGATAACTTTTGGAAAACAGGGATTAAAAGCCTCTTCTATGAAGTTTCTCCCATCAGGGATTATACCGGAAAAGAATGGGAGCTATATTTTTTAGATTACAAGACTGGGAAGTCAAAGTATGAAAACGGGAAAGAGGCCAAAGAAAATAATGATACCTATGAAGCTCCTCTTAAAATAGAAGTTGAGCTTCGTAATCTTAAAACAAAAACATCGAAAAAACAAGAAGTTTTTTTGTGTGACTTTCCTCTTATGACAGAGAGAGGAACTTTTATTATTAACGGAGTGGAAAGGGTTAATGTGTCTCAACTTATTCGTTCTCCCGGAGCATTTTTCACCGCGCAAATGATAAGAGGAGAAAAGTGCTTTGGAGCAAAACTTATTCCTAACAGAGGAACATGGCTTGAGTTTCAGACAGAACCTTCGGGGCTAATCGGCGTTAAAATAGATAGGAGGAGAAAAGTTCCCGCAACCACTCTTTTGCGCGCAATCGGCCTTCCTTCTATGGAGTATCCCGACTGGAAAGGAGCCACGGATGAAGAGATTCTAAAACTTTTCAAGGACGTCGATAAGGGAGAAAAAAAGTTAATAGAAAAAACAATAGAGCGTGATTCAGCCAAGAACAGGGAAACCGCTCTTGTTGAAATATATAAAAGAATTCGTCCCGGAGATGTTGTTACACCGGAAACCGCAAGAGAGTTGGTTGAAAACACATTTTTCAATTTTGAAAGGTATGATCTATCGGAAGTTGGTCGTTGGAGAATGTGGCAGAGGCTTCCGGAAATAAAAAAAGAAGGTGATATAAAGGTAGACGACAGGATTCTCTATCCGGAAGATGTTGTTGCCGTGTTGCGAGAGATTATTCGTCTAAACAACGACCCAATGGCACGCGAAGATGAGATAGACCACCTTGGTAATCGACGTGTGAGACCGTTCACAGAGCTTTTGGAAAATTCTCTAAGAGTTGGTTTAACCCGTATTGAAAGAAATATTAAAGACAAGATATCAACCTCGGATGTTGCTACTATCGTTCCCGCCAAACTTGTTAACTCAAGGCCCTTTGCGGCGGCGGTACAGAAATTTTTCTCATCTTCACAAATATCACAATTTATGGACTGCGCCAATCCTCTTGCGGAGTTGGAACACAAAAGAAGATTAACGGCAACCGGACCGGGTGGGTTAAAAAGAGAGAGAGCCGGATTTGAAGCGCGGGATGTGCAAGCTTCTCACTACGGAAGAATTTGTCCGATACAAACTCCGGAAGGGCAAAATGTGGGGTTAGTGAGCCATTTATCTCTTTATTCAAAAGTAAACCGCTATGGATTTCTGGAAACGCCATACTTTAAGGTTAAGAAAGGGAAGGTTACCAGTGAAATGGTTTATCTTAACGCTCATGAGGAAGAACATTATATTATTGCGCATGGGGGGATTCAAACCGATGATAACGGAAAGATTATCCCGGAAAAAGTAGCGGCAAGAACAAAAGGAAAGCCGGATGTTTTTGACAGAGACGAAATTCAATTTATGGATGTTGCGGCGGAACAACTTATCTCCGTGGCCACGTCAATGATTCCTTTTCTACAAAACGACGATGCCAACAGAGCCTTGATGGGATCTAACATGCAACGCCAATCTGTCCCGCTTTTAAATCCGCAAGCACCGGTGGTTTCGACGGGAACTGAGGAAAGAGTAGCTCAAGACTCCGGGCATGCGGTTACAGCGAAAGAAGCAGGGAAAGTTGTTGAGGTGGACGGAAGCCGCGTAGTAGTTAAGGGGAAAGAAAAGACAATTTACAATCTTGATACTTTTTTGGAAACTAATCAGTACACTTGTTTTCATCAAAAACCTGTTGTGAAAAAAGGAGATGTTGTAAAGAAAGGGCAATTTTTAAGCAACGGAGGGGCAATAGAAAACGGGAGGGCCGCTCTCGGACAAAACATTCTTGTTGCTTTTCTCTCATGGAGAGGAAGGAACTTTGAGGATGCGGTTATCATCTCCGAGAAACTTGTAAAAAAAGACATCTATACCTCTATTCATATAGAAAACTTTGTTTGTGATGTAAGAGAAACAAAGCTTGGTCCGGAAACAACGACCTCCGACATACCGAATGTTTCAGAGAAAAAACTAAAAGATTTGGATGAAGAAGGAATTGTAAGAGCCGGAGCGGAGGTTGGTCCGAACGATATACTGGTAGGAAAGATATCTCCCAAAGGAAAAACGGATCTTACCGCCGAAGAAAGGCTTCTAAAAGCAATTTTTGGAGAAAAGGCAAAAGATGTGAAAGATACGTCGCTGGTAATGGAACACGGAAAGAGAGGAAGAGTTATTTCGGTGAAAATATTTTCTCGCGATGAAGGACACAAACTGGATACGGGAGTTATCAAGCGCATTGAAGTCAAGGTTGCTCAAATAAGGAAGATAAGGGCCGGTGATAAACTTGCCGGAAGGCACGGTAACAAGGGTATTATTTCGCAAGTTTTACCCGAAGAAGAAATGCCGTTTCTTGAAGACGGTACTCCCGTTGATATCATTCTTAATCCACTCTCTGTTGTATCAAGAATGAACCTCGGACAGATTTTGGAAACGCACCTCGGGCTTGCCGCCAAAAAAGGAAACTATATTGCGGTAACCCCTTCTCTCTCGGGAGCGACTGCCCAAGATATCCGAGCAGAACTGAAAAAAGAAGGGCTTCCCGAAGATGGACAGATGAGAGTTTTTGACGGCAGAACAGGAAAAGAGTTTCCTAAGAAAATTACCGTTGGATATATCTACATGATGAAATTAGAACATATGGTTGAAGATAAAATCCATATGCGTTCCATAGGCCCTTACTCGTTAATTACTCAACAACCCCTCGGGGGAAGAGCTCAGTTTGGAGGACAGAGATTTGGAGAAATGGAGGTTTGGGCACTTGAGGGATACGGTGCTGCCCACATACTACAGGAGATGCTTACGATTAAATCGGATGATGTCCCGGGAAGAGCCTCGGCTTATGAAGCGATTTTGAAGGGAGAACAAATTCAGACCCCGAATGTTCCTGCATCTTTTGAACTTTTGATTGCTGAAATGAAGGCGATGGGATTAAACGTGGAAGTAAAGAAAAAGTCAAAAGAAACATCAGAAAAATAATTAAAAATTACTAATTAGAAATTAAAATTATGCGTGTAGAAGATCTTGTCGCAATAAGGCTAAAGCTTGCTTCTCCCGATGATGTTCTAAGCTGGTCACATGGGGAGGTTTTAGAAGCGGAAACTATTAATTATCGGAACCAGAAACCCGAGAAAGAGGGTCTTTTCTGCGAAAAGATATTCGGTCCGGAAAAAGACTATAAATGCTACTGTGGAAAGTATCGCAAGGTTCGGTTTAAAGGCGTTGTCTGTGACCGTTGCGGGGTTGAGGTAACGAAGGCATCGGTTAGAAGAGAAAGAATGGGGCACATTAAACTTGCCTGTCCCGTCTCACACATTTGGTTCTTAAGAGGAATTCCTTCTCGAATGGGGCTTATTTTGGACATTCCGATGAAAAAATTGGAAAGGGTTATTTACTTTACATCATATATTATTACCAGCGTGGATAAAGAGAGAAAAAAAAGCGTTTTAAAAGACGTAGAGAAAGAGTATAAAAAGAAGGTTAAAGAAAAGAAGAAGGAGCTAAAAGGTGAGGCATTAAAAGAGGATCTTTTGGAACTTGAAAAACAAAGAGACACGGTTCGTGAAGAGATGAAACTTATTAAACCCTTGGAAGTTCACAGCGAAGTGGAGTATTACCGGTTGTCGGTAAAATACGGAGAAATGTTTGAGGGAGGAACGGGAGCGGAGGTACTAAGAGAGATATTTGAAAAAGTGGATCTTGCTAAAGAAATAGAAAAATTAAATGCAGAAAAAGAAAGTACCACATCTAGTGGTAAAAGAAAAAAAATTCTTCAAAGACTAAGGGTTTTCAGAAGAATGAAGAGTGCGGGAATAAGGCCCGAGTGGATGTTTGCCACAATGCTCCCGGTGCTCCCTCCCGACCTTAGACCGATAATCCAACTTGATGGAGGGAGGTACGCTTCTTCCGATCTAAATGATCTTTACAGGAGAGTAATAAATCGTAACAATCGCTTGAAATATTTGTTGGAGATTAGCGCTCCCGAAGTCATTGTCCGAAACGAAAAAAGAATGCTCCAGGAGGCGGTAGACGCTCTTTTGGATAACCAGATGAGAAAGGGGGTTGTTACCCAAGCATCAACCGGAGGAAAAAGGTTGCTCAAATCCCTTTCCGACATGCTTAAGGGAAAGCAGGGAAGGTTTCGTCAAAACTTGCTAGGTAAAAGAGTTGATTATTCCGGAAGATCGGTAATTGTGATTGGGCCGGATCTTAATCTTGACCAGTGCGGACTTCCGAAAATGCTTGCTTTGGAAATATTCAAACCGTTTGTTATTGCTAAAATTTTGGATCAAGGGCTTGCGTATAATGTAAGAGGAGCCTCCCGTCTTATAGAAGAAGGAACGGATGATGTGTGGGCGATATTGGAAGAGGTGGTTAAAGACAAAATGGTTCTTTTAAACAGAGCACCGACATTGCACCGTTTGGGAATTCAGGCTTTTCAGCCGATTTTAATCGAAGGGCTTGCTATTCGCATACACCCCTTTGTTTGCGAGGCGTTTAATGCGGACTTTGATGGAGACCAGATGGCTGTTCATCTTCCTCTTTCAACAAATGCGCAAAAGGAAGCGAGAGAGAAAATGATCTCTTCGAAAAACCTGCTCAAGCCTGCAACGGGATTGCCGATAGTATCTCCTTCTCAGGATATTATTCTCGGTTGTTATTGGCTTACGATGATGAAAGAGGGGCTTAAAGGAGAAGGAAAGTATTTTTCCGGATATTCTGAAGTGGAACATGCTCTTGAAGAAGGATACATCGATATTCACGCTAAGATTAATGTTCGTATTGAAGGGAAAATGAAAGAAACCACCGCCGGAAGAGTTATTTTTAGCAGGGCTCTTCCCAGAAAAATTTCTTTTCAAAACAAAACAATGAAATCAAGGGAGCTAAAAAAGCTTGTTGCCGAAATTATTCAGGAGCACAAAGATGAGGATACCCACCTGTTGCTTGATAAAATAAAAGAGCTTGGGTTTGAGTATGCGACAAGATCGGGGGTTTCTTGGGGAATGGATGATCTTGTAACTCCGGAAGAAAAGAAGGAGGCTATAAAAGAGGCTGAGAGCGAAAGGGAAAAGATAGAGAATTATTTTGAACAAGGGCTTTTTTCAGAAGAAGAAAAGCGAGAAAAAATAATAGAAATATGGACGAAGACTAAGGCAAAAATTGAAGAAGCGGTTCCGAAGGCTTTGCCGGAAAAAAGTTCCGCGTTTATTATTACCGACTCCGGTTCTCGAGGATCTTGGTCACAACCTATACAGATGGCGGGAATGAAGGGGTTGGTGGTGAACCCGTCGGGAGAAGTAATAGAACTCCCTATTAAAAGCTCTTATAAAGAGGGATTTGATGTGCTGGAGTATTTTATTTCTACTCACGGAGCGAGAAAAGGTACCGTTGATACCGCTTTGCGCACGGCGCAGGCGGGATATCTTACAAGAAGGCTTATTGATGTAGCCCACGAGGTTATTATCAAAGAAGATGATTGTAAGGACAAAGAAGGAATCGAAATTTTAAGAAGCGATGCACAGGAACTTGATCAAAGTTTGTTATTTAAGGTTAACGGACGGATTTCTCTGGAAGAAATAAAAATTGGCGGAGAAGTGGTGGTAAAGAAAGGAGGTGCTATTAGCATGAAAGATGCCAAAGCGATAGAAGACTCAGATATTCCTTCAATAAAAGTAAGATCTGTTTTAAACTGCAAAACGGCCGGAGGAGTTTGTGGAAAGTGTTACGGATGGGATCTGGGATTAAATGAAATGGTTCAGAGGGGAGATGCGGTTGGAATTGTCGCCGCGCAAGCGATTGGAGAGCCGGGAACGCAGCTTACAATGAGAACATTTCACACAGGAGGGGTTGCCGGAGGAGCGGATATTACTCTCGGTCTTCCTCGTGTACAGGAGATTTTTGAAAGAAGAGTCCCCAAGGGAAGGGCCGATGTATCGGATGTTGACGGTAAGGTTGCGGAAATTACAAAAGATAGAATTGTTAAGATAAAGCCGAAAGAGGGAAAGAAGAAAACAATAAACTACCAGATAGAGCCGAAAAAAGCTATTTATGTGAAAGAAGGAGAAGATGTAAAGAAAGGGCAGCAACTGTGTGAGGGTAACCTTGATACAAACAAACTGTTTAAATTAACCGGAAGGGAAGCCGTGCAGAAATATATCTTGAAGGAGTCACAAAAAGTATATGTTTCACAAGGAGTGGACATTCATGACAAACACCTGGAAGTTATAATAAGGCAGATGTTCTCCCGCGTAAGTATCGCTGATCCGGGGGATAGCTCGCTTACTCCGAAAGAAATAATAGAGAGAGAGCGCTTTATTGTAACCAAAAATGAAATTGAGAAGAAGGGCGGAAAACCGCCGAAAGAGGAAGATGTTTTACTGGGAATTTCAAAAATAGCGCTCACAACAGATTCATTTCTCTCTGCCGCTTCTTTCCAACAAACATCAAAAGTTCTTATTGATGCCAGCTTGGAGGGTAAGGAAGATGTTCTCCGAGGACTAAAAGAAAATGTAATTATCGGAAAACTTATTCCTTCCGGAACCGGTTTTATAGACAAGATAAAAGAGTAAAAAATCTAATTATCTTCTCTAGAACCTTTGTTCTTTTTGTGCTAACATAGACTTGCGATGGGTAATAAAAAGAAGAAACAAAAAAGGGAAAAGATTGGGGAAAGCGGTAGAGTGGAAGGGGAAAGAAATTCTCTTATTCCCGAAAACATAAAAAGAATCATAGTTGGAATGGTTCTTCTTTTGCTTTGTCTTGTTACGATTCTGGGATTTTGTGGAATTGCAGGGAGGATTGGAGAGTGGGCAGACATTCTTTTTGGGTTTCTTTTCGGGAGAATGAAAATTTTGATTCCTCTGTTTTTTCTTCTATCGGCGTTGGTTTATTTTCGCACGGTGTATGAAAATTTTCTTTTCCCTTTGGTTATTTCTCTTTTTGCGATTATTACCGGATTTTCAGGAATTATTGCCAGTGTTGGCACCCGAGATTTTGCTAACGATGTACTGGCCGAGAGACCGGGGGGTTGGTGGGGAGAGGCCATAAGCTATCCACTGATAGACGATCTTTTGGGATTTTATGTGCCACAGATTATTTTCCTTGTTGCTATTTTTACGGGAGTTATTATTTTAGTAAACCTTATGAGCCATGAATTTTCGGTTTCAGGGTTTTTAAAGGAACTTTTTTCGAGGGAATATGATATTGAGCCTTCGACGGTTAAGAAAATATTTATTTCTTCGGAAAGAGAAGATAATAAGGAGAAAAGAGAAGAAACTAAAGAAAACAAGAAAAAAGAGGAAAGTATTGATATTAAACCAAAAGGTAGAGCAAAGCTTGTTCCCCCACTCAATCTTTTACACAATGGAGACGAAGATCCTGATCCGGGAGATACCAGAAGAAATGCTTCTATTATTAAAAAGACGTTCGGTGATTTTGATATTACAGTTACCATGGGCGAAGTGAATATCGGCCCGGCCGTGACCCAGTACACACTAAAACCCGCGGAAGGAGTAAAGCTTTCAAGAATAACATCCCTTTCTGATGATTTAGCCCTTTCTTTAGCTATGCATCCGGTAAGAACCGAGGCTCCGATTCCCGGCAAATCTTTGGTGGGTATTGAGGTTCCAAATAGGAAAAGGGCGCAGATTACTTTGGGAACACTCGTAAAGAGAAAAGAATATTTTGAATCCGGGGCGCTTCATTTTGCTGTTGGAAAAGATGTTTCCGGGAATCCTGTTTATGCGGATCTTGCAAAAATGCCACATATGCTTGTTGCCGGTTCTACCGGAAGCGGTAAAACAATATTTCTTAACACTATTATAGTAAGTCTCCTTTACAAGAACTCTCCGGAAGATTTAAGAATCATTTTAGTTGATCCTAAAAGAGTGGAGTTTTCTTTTTACGGAAATCTTCCTCATCTCTTAACGCCGGTGATTTATGACGCAGAAAAAGCATCAAATGCGTTGGGATGGCTTATTGGAGAAATGGAGAGGAGATTTAAAGTTCTTTCCGAGGTGGGATCAAGAAATATCTCCAGCTATCAGGAGGTGTGCAAAAAAGACAATAAAATGGAAAAAATGCCTTATATAGTTCTTATTGTTGATGAATTGGCAGACCTGATGGCTAGTAAAGGAAATGAGATGGAAGGAGGTATTGTGCGTATCGCTCAAATGGCTAGAGCGGTTGGTATTCATCTTGTTTTAGCTACCCAAAGGCCGTCTGTAGAAGTTATTACCGGGCTTATTAAAGCTAATATTACCGCAAGAGTTAGTTTTCGTGTTGCTTCACAGGTTGACTCGAGAACAGTATTGGATACCGCCGGAGCGGAGAAGCTACTGGGATTGGGAGATATGCTTTTTCTTTCTACGGAAAATTCCAAGCCAAGGCGTGTTCAAGCACCCTATATGTCGGAAGAGGAGGCCAAAGGAATTATTTCTTGGCTTAAGGAGAACGGAGGAATAGAAGAAGATTCTCTTGCAGAAAACATAGAAGAATCTTTGAAAAAAAGTGAAAGCAGAAGTGAAGGATTTGAGTCAGAAGACGATGATGACGCGCTCTATGAAGACGCTAAGCAGATAGTTATTTCCGCTAAGAAGGCTTCTGCATCTCTCTTGCAAAGAAGGCTCAGAGTGGGTTATGCCAGAGCTGCCCGCCTTTTGGATATTTTAGAAAGCAGAGGGATTGTCGGTCCCGCAGAGGGAGCAAAACCAAGAACCGTTTATGGGTTATCCGAAGATCAGACGGATATTGAAAAGCCCGAGGAAGATGAAGAAGACGAAGGGTCTTGGGACAAAGTATAAATAATTTAAAACTAATTGATATATATTATGGCAAAGAAAAAAGACACTCCCAAAAAAGACAAGAAAGAAGTTAATAAAAAACTTCAGGAGACGATAGACGAGATAAAGCAACAGTTTGGTGAAGGTTCTCTGATGAAATTGGATCAGATGAAAAACGTAGATGTAGACAGCATTCCTACGGGCTCTTTGTCTTTGGATGCCGCTCTGGGAATAGGGGGAGTTCCGCGTGGGAGAGTGGTTGAAGTATTTGGAAGCGCATCTACGGGAAAGACAACTCTTTCTTTACATATTCTTGCTAATGCGCAAAAAGAAGGAGGAGTGGGAGCCCTTATTGATGTAGAAAACGCGTTGGATCCTCAGTACGCAAAGAAACTGGGAGTTAATGTGGAAGAGCTCCTAATTTCTCAACCGGACTCCGGAGAACAAGCACTGCAGATTGTTGAAACACTTGTCCGCTCTGGAGAGGTAGATGTGGTTGTTGTGGATTCTGTAGCCGCCCTCGCTCCAAAAGCCGAAATTGCAGGAGAAATAGGCGATCCTCATATTGGCCTTCAGGCAAGACTAATGTCTTCCGCGTTGCGGAAACTTTCAAAACTGATTTCAGAAACGGGAACAGTGGTTATCTTTCTTAATCAGACTCGTGTAAACATAGGTCAAAGATTTGGAAATCCGCAAACAACTTCCGGCGGATTGGCGTTGAAGTTTTACTCCTCGGTTAGAATCAGCTTGAGTCAGATTGCCCAAATAAAGAGCAAAGAGGAGATTATTGGAGGCAGAATTAGAGCTAAAGTGGTAAAGAATAAAGTAGGCGCTCCATTTAGAAACGGTGAATTTGATGTTTACTATAATGAAGGAATATCGCGGGAAGGAGAAATCATTAATTTGGGATTAAGGGAAAAAATAATTTCGCGAACCGGTGCTTGGTATAACTATGGAGATAAAAAACTGGGCCAGGGAATGGAACAGTCTAAGCAGTTCCTAAAAGAAAACCCCGATCTGTTAAAAGAGATCGAGGCGGGAGTTAAAGAAAAACTCAACTCTTAGAAGTTTATAATCTTACAGATTGGTGTAAGGGAGAAGAGCCATGTGTCGGGCTCTTTTTATTGCCCTAGAAAGCTTTCTTTGGTGAGTGGAACAAACACCGCTCTTTCTTCGAGGCCTTATTTTATGCATCTCGGAAGTAAAGCGAGAAATTTGCTCGGTGTTTTTAAAATCTATCTTTTTTATATTGTTTTGACAAAAATAACACGGCATAGTTATAACTTTTCTTTTAATTCAATTTTTAAAACGGTATATCTTCTACATTGATTTCGTCTTCTTCATCTATTACGGGAATATCTCTTTTTTCCTGGTTATTGGAAGGGTTGCTTGAGGTGTTTGATTTTTTTGGAAAATCTCCTCCTCCCCCTTCGCTTCTTGGCCCGAACTGCATGTTTTCAACGATAATCTCGGTTCGGTAACGCCTGCTTCCTTCTTTGTCTTCCCAGTTTCTTGTCTGTATTCTTCCTTCAAAAAGAGCCAGAGAACCTTTTTTAAGATATTTTGAGGCGTTTTCAGCCATATTTCCGAAGACGACAAGGTTGTGAAATTCTGTGTTTTCTTGCCTTTCTCCGGATTGGTTTTTGTAATAGCGGTTTGTTGCTACCGAAAAGCTGGCAACACTTGTTCCGCTGTTGGGAATAGTTTTTAATTCCGGATCTTGTGTAAGGTTTCCCACGATGATGGCTTTATTGAAGTTCATAAATAAGAAAGTTATTTTATAATAAGCGAATTGTTATATGATTTCGTCCAGCTTATCGTCAATCTCTTTGAGTTTTGCTTTTTCCGGCTTAAGAGTTCTCCTTCTTCTCTTGGGCTCTTCATCCCTCTTTTTAGAAGTTTCTTTGGAGATTACGAGATGGCGAAGAACTTCTTCTTCCTTTCTTACACTTTCTGATATCTTTTTTGCAACCTCTCCGTCCGCTTCAAAATCTATGGAAGCCAAAAAGCCTTCCGTCTTTTTCTTGACCGGATAAGCGAGAGTCCTTTTTGTTGGAGTTTGCTCACCACCGACTTTTCCCTTATTCTCTTCAATAAGTTTTTTAATCTTCTCGTGGAAACTAACCGCCTCTTCGGCAGTAAGTTCGGAAGTAATAAGATAGGTTATTTCGTAAAATTTCATAGCAAATAAGTTAACTTAACTGCGGGATTATAGCATTATGGCCTAAAATAATCAAGCGCAAATTTTCTTTCGTATTGTAGTGGAGCGATGCCCTTGACAAAAAAACGGCCCAAAACCCACCTTCCCCCCTTAAAACCAAAGCATTGCAGGGTCAGACCCTGCAATGCGAAAATAAAGACGCGCCCCAAGGCGTTGCAGGGTCAGACCCTGCAACGCGGGGGTTGGAGGGGCGTTTTTGGAGCCTTCGGCTTTTACAAGTTTGGTGGTTTGGTTATAATGGGAAGAGCGTCTATTAATTAATTTAAATAATTTTATGAAAATTAACTCTTATATATTTCGAGGCTATGATATTCGGGGAGTGGTAGATGAAGACCTAAGCCCCGAGATTGTTGAATGTATCGGAAAGGCGTACGGTACTTTTTTGTTAAAAAGAGGAATTAAAGATACGGTTGTCGGGAGAGACTGCCGGCTGAGCAGCGAATCCTACAGCAAGGCGATTATAAAGGGGATTTTAAGTACAGGAGTTAATGTTGTTGACATAGGCCTCACTTTGGTAGGGACGGTTTATTGGGCGCAGCATTATTTTAAAATTAAAGGATGCGTTTCCGTCTCCGGTTCGCATAACCCGACGGAGTATAATGGCTTTAAACTCGGAACTGGTTTTTCTCATACAATGGTTGGCGAGGAGGTCCAAGAACTGAGAAAGATTGCCGAAAGCGAAGAGTTTTCTGTCGGACAGGGGGAATTGAAAGAAGAAGATGTAAAAGAAGCTTATTTCCAAGATTTAATTTCAAGGTTTTCTCTCCCCATAGCATTAAAAGTTGTTGTTGACCCGGGTTACTCAACAGCGGGTAAATTCGTTCCTGATCTTTTAAGAAGGGTCGGATGCGAGGTTATCGAAGAAAATTGCGAGATTGACGGCTCTTTTCCTCTGGGAGCTCCCGACCCCACAGAAAAGAAAGTGGCGGAAAGGTTGGCCAAGAAGATTTTAGAGACGGGAGCCGATATAGGCATCTCTTACGATTCTGACGGCGACAGAATAGGCGCGGTTGATGATAGGGGAAACATTTTATGGAATGATGTTCTAGTTGGCTTGTTTGCGGTCAATGCCTTGGAAGAAAACCCCGGAGGCAAGATAGTTTTTAATGCCTTATGCTCAAATCTTGTTAATGATTTAATAAAAGAGAAGAATGGTGTTCCCGTAATGTGGCAAACGGGGCATTCCTTTATTAAAGAAAAGGCTCAAAAAGAGAAGGCGCTGTTTGCGGGAGAATTGTCGGGCCATTTCTATTTTCCCGATAAATTCTATCCTCACGACGACGGATGTTTTTCGTCTTTGGAACTTCTTAGCTACTTATCCAAAAAAGGGAAGAAGCTGTCGGAAATTTTGGAAGATTTCCCTAAATATATTTCCAGTCCCGAAATCAAAATAGGATGCAAAGACGACGAAACTAAATTTAAGTTAATGGAAGCTATTGGGAAAAAGTTGGTAGAGGAGTTTTCAGATGAAGAGGTTATTAATGATGAAAGGGTTGGCGACGGAGTGCGCGTTGAGTATAACGACAGAATGTTTGTTATTCGGTATTCTCAAAATGCTCCGTATTTAACAATAAAATTCGAAGCAAAAAAAGAAGAGAGCTACAACTCTCTGAAGGACTATATTAGAAATTTTCTTCTTGGTTATAAGGACTTGGACTGGAAATCTAAAATCAATGTAAATACGGACGCCCTTCTCTAAATAGACAAA
>PWKU01000052.1 GCA_003559635.1 Candidatus Nealsoniibacteriota bacterium
CTGGGGGAACATACTGCTTTAATAAAGTTCAAGCATGCCGAAGACGCAGAAATAAAAATAAAAATAACCGAAGAAAATTAGAAAATATGAAGCGAAAATATATTTTTGTCGTTGGCGGTGTAATGTCCGGCATAGGGAAGGGGATTACAACCTCATCTTTGCTAAAAATTCTCAAATCTAAAGGATACAGCGCAACAGCGATGAATATAGATCCTTATGTTAATGTTGACGCGGGGACAATGAATCCCGTTGAACACGGAGAGGTTTTTGTAACCGATGACGGTGCGGAGTGTGATCAAGACATCGGTAATTACGAAAGATTTTCCGGAGACAGTATTACTAAAGATAACTACCTAACAACTGGAAAAGTTTACCAAACGGTTATTAACAAAGAAAGAAATCTTGAGTATAAAGGAAAGTGTGTTGAAGTCGTCCCTCACATTCCAAATGAGGTAATTTCTCGCATAAAAAAAGCAGGGCAAGTTACCGATTCCGAGTTCGTGTTAATCGAAATTGGGGGAACAATAGGAGAGTATCAAAACTTATTATTTCTGGAAGCGGCTCGAATGATGCATTTGAAAAATCCTAAAGATGTTTTGATAGTTTTAGTCAGCTATTTACCAGTTCCTAAAACCATTGGTGAAATGAAGACAAAGCCTACGCAAAGTGCCAGTAGAGCTTTAAACGAAGCGGGGCTTCAGCCCGATATTATTGTAGGAAGATCCTCTATGCCGATAGACGAGCCCAGAAAGAAAAAAATATCCACCTTCTGCAACATAGACCCGAAAGATGTTATCTCCGCTCCGGACAGCCAGTCTATCTATCATATACCTCTTATCCTTGATAGTGAAAAGATTGGAGAACGAATTCTAAAAAAACTAAATGCCCCCTTAAGAAAAGGCAAAAACGGCCTCAGAGACTGGGAAAATTTCGTAAAAAAATCGGAGAATAACACAAAAGAGGTGAAAATTGCAATTGTTGGAAAATACTTCGAAACGGGGGAGTTTGTTCTAACAGATTCATACATCTCGGTTATAGAGGCAATAAAGCACGCCTGTTGTAAACTGGGCTATAAAGAGAAGATTAGCTGGCTCTCCTCGGAAAAATATGAAAAAGATAAAAAAAATGTTAAAGAGCTTTCTAATTATGACGGCGTAATTGTTCCCGGGGGATTCGGAAATAGGGGAGTAGAGGGAAAAATTAATGCTATTTCTTACTGTCGAGAAATGAAAATCCCGTTCCTTGGGCTATGCCTTGGGATGCAGCTTGCCGTTATTGAGCATGCCAGAAACAACTGTGGCTTAAAGAAAGCTTCTTCCACGGAAGTTGATGAAAACTGCAAGTATCCGGTTATTAGCTTAATGCAGTCACAAAAAAGTAATTTAAAAAATAAAAAATACGGCGGAACAATGAGACTTGGCGCTTATAGCTGTGCTCTAAGGACAGATACAATTAGCCGCAAAGCTTACAAAAATAAAAATATAAGTGAAAGGCATCGTCACCGCTTTGAAGTGAATAACGAATACAAGGATATTTTGGAAAAAGGGGGAATGGTTATCGCCGGAACCAATCCAGAGCTCGATCTTGTGGAAATTATCGAAATAAAAAAACACCCCTTTTTTGTGGGGGTGCAATTCCATCCGGAATTCAAGTCAAGGCCTTTAACCGGCCATCCATTGTTTGTTGAGTTTATAAAAGCAGCCGGAAACTAACAAACAACAGTAACTACTTTCATTCGCTTTTGCTTTCCGTCAAAACAGGATTTTCTGACAGTTGAGTATTTTACAACGCCTTCTTTTAAAGAATAAAGAGTATCATCCCTTCCCTTTTTGACATTTTTGCCCGGCATTATTTTACTTCCACGCTGTCTAACGATAATATCGCCATTTTTTACACGCTGGCCGGCATAAACCTTCACGCCCAAGTATTTAGGCTTTGAATCTCTTCCGGTTTTGACTGTACCAGCCGATTTAGTTGTTGCCATATTCTTTTATAATAATTATTAAAATTTTTGAATTTACCCGCTTATGATATCAAAAATTAAGCTTTTTGTCAAAAAGAACAAACAAGATGTCTTATTGTTCTTTGCGATTGTATTGGTTTCCATGTTTTCGTTCTCCTTGGGTTATATAACCTCGAAAATAGAAGAAAAAGAGCCTCTCAAATTTACAGACCCCGTATATGAAGATATTTCAAACAACAAAGACTTGATTCTGTCAAGTTTTTTGCCTTCATACGCCCAGAGATAGGGGAGACACAGAATTATTCTTCTTTTATCCCTTTACCACTGTGAAATTTTTTATGAACATCTTTTAGCTTTTGGCTTGTAATATGGGTATAAATTTGAGTGGTGGCAATATTACGATGACCCAAAAACTCTTGAATCAGCCTTAAATCAACTCCTTGTGCCAGTAAATCCGTTGCATAAGAGTGTCTTAAAGTGTGTGGAGTTGTCATTATCGGAAGGCCGACTTTTTTTGCATATTTTTTTATTATTGATTCTACTGACCTGGTAGTTAACCGCATGGACGCGTCTTTAGGGCCCTTATACCTTATAAAGAGAGCTTTTTCCTTATCTTTTCTTTTCCCTAAGTATTTGTGAATCGCACGTAAAGTGCGAGGGGAGAAGTAGACGGTTCGTGGGTGATCACCTTTTCCGACAATAGAAACTTCCATTATCTCCGCATCAGCTTTAGCTTTTATTTGTTCCCTGTCAAGGGCGATGAGTTCCGCTACTCGAAGTCCTGTTGAAAAAAGGGTTTCCAACATTGCACGATCTCTTAAGCCGACTTTAGTTGTTGTATCCGGTGCAAGAAGAAGTTTTTCAATTTGATTTAAATCGAGAAATTTTACCGTTCGTTCCTTTTTATCTTTTGTGAGTTTTACCTTTTCTGCGGGGAGAGCCACGATGTTTCTATCGGCAAAATAGTTTAACAAGGCTCTAAGGGCAATTAAATA
This sequence comes from Candidatus Nealsoniibacteriota bacterium, assembly GCA_003559635.1. Lineage (GTDB taxonomy): Bacteria > Patescibacteriota > Minisyncoccia > Minisyncoccales > PWPS01 > PWHW01. The sequence continues at coordinate 2,959 of PWKU01000052.1, forward strand.
GTAGTTTCTGGTTGTCTTTTTAATAGGCTCCTTCTTTACGGTAGTTCTTTTGGAAAGATAAACACGGTAGCTCCAGATATGCTCATCGGTTAGCTCATGAGGTTTTAGCTTCTGTAAGTTGCTTTTTTCAATCCACTTTAAAAAACTTTGCAAAAATCTTGTATAGGTTTCTTGAGTCTTATTTGAGAGGCCGCGTTCAATATCGAGATATTCAAGAAATCTCGGGACATGATCTGTTATTGGAGTATTGCTTTTTTTCATATAAGTAAACAGAGTGAGACTAAATAAAGCCGATTATGCGAAGAGATTTTGTCTTACGCATAATCTGCGTTAACTTTATCGAAGTTTACTTGTAGAGGGTATATAGGATACCGGAACATCTTATACCTTAAACTTCATAAAGCC
>PWKU01000018.1 GCA_003559635.1 Candidatus Nealsoniibacteriota bacterium
AGGGTAATCAACTGCGATTCCTTTGGAAGTTTGCTTATTATATAAGCTAAGGCGGGTTTTATATAAAGTGATGTTTGCATTACTTTAAACTGCATTTATACTGTTTTTTACGGCGGTTTTTCCAACTGCGCTTTTTCTTTTTTGTGGTGGCATTGGTAGTTTCAAAGCCATGGGGGAAACAACGGGTGCAACCACCTCTTTCTTCAGCATTTAAAACTCTTGAAATTTTCACATTAGAGATTTTTTTGGGGATTGCTGCCATATTCATTTCCCCTTTCCCAAAAGCCTTTTTCAGCTTTTTGCTCTTGTTGCTTTTTTTCACCACAACATTGTGGCTGCTGATATCATCGAAGTTTATGTTGTTTACCATAGCAAAGGAATTTTTAATGTTTACTAATGGCAATGGGAGTGGTTATAGCGGGTTATGTGTTTTCTTTTAAAAGAACCACAACCCTCTCATGCGCATTCAGCACCTGTATTTGCTCATTGAATTGAATATAGAGTTGGTCCCAGTGCTTGTGACCCCTGATAAGCAGCAAGTGGTTTTTACTGATTAATGACTCTCGAATAAGCTGATTGCCATCAAGATTTTCTTCAGGGAAATCAGGCCCATCATGAAGTAATAGTAAATCAGGGCTTTGCTGAAGAATATTTCCCATTTCCTTTTGGAATTCCACATCTGTTCTTCTGAAAACTTTCCTGGGATTTCCGATAATCCCTGAAATGCCACATATTTTCAATTGGTCTTTTACAATACAGGAAGCATCCAGGAAATGAATACCCTCCTCATTTTTAAACTTTTCAAAAGCTTTCTCATCGGGCATTGCCGAAAAAATATCGTGATTGCCTGCAACACCAATGCACCAGCGAAATCGTTTGGCAAACGATCGCCACACATCCGCTACATCTCCTGTGCCTCCGCGCCGGTCGAGGTTTTCCCTTGCATAAAAATCGCCACATAAGATAATACCGGTTTTTTCAACAGCAGGTAGCTCATCCATTTGCGATAAAATCTCCAATTCTTCCGCAACAATACAACCTATGAGTGAGCCGTCTTTCCAACGTCCCTGCAGATCGGCACAGGCTACAATGGCATCAAGCCCATCGGGCAGGTAATTTACAAAAACCTTTATGAAAGGTAAATTTGCCTGTTCAATCCTGCCTGATTCATCAATTCTTTGGTAAGATAGGGTATGAAAAGGGTTGCTTTCGCTTCCGGTTATATGGATTTTACCTATATTCATTTAAACTTATTGTGATTGCTTTTGATGTTACTTACTAATGTTCTTTATGCCTGCATATCTGTCTATAATTAGTTTAGGGTTAGCAAGAAAACTCGTGTTTTTCTTAAGTGCCTGATAAGAAAGCGTCAAGTGCAAGGCGGGTGTAGACTGAAAAACAGGAGTTTACTTTTTCGTAAATGACTGGTTTGAAGGCAAGCCCAACGCAGCAATTGGCGTTTTCTTGCAGGCACATATTATTCCTTTCTTACAAAATCAGACCCCTGGTAAATCCTTACCGGGTTTCCCCGCTCAATACTATCATGGCGTTTTTGCATCGCTTTCCTTGTGTTTTGATTTTTTGACTGGTTTGCCTCATCAATCAGGCGCTTCAGCCTTGTGAGTGCCAGCTTTTTATTTTGATGCTGACTGCGTTCTTCCCTTGCAGTGGCAGAGATACCTGTTGGTATGTGCGTAATCCTTACCGCACTTTCCACCTTATTCACATGCTGTCCGCCGGCACCACTGCTCCGCATGGTCTCAATCCTCAGATCCTTTTCGGAAAAGGCTACCTCATCGCTTTCATGAAATACTTCCACATCAATATACCAGTTCTTTCTACGTTTTGTTGGACGATAAGGACTCTTGCATATCCACAACACACTACCTTCAAAAGTTTTGAGCAAAGGGTGATCTTTATTGATATCGCTTGTTATAAGCACTGATTTGGCTGTTTCAGGCTCTTCATCCGGATCGGTATCAATAACTCCCGCTTTGAAACCTGCATCCTGAAGTTCTTTTATCAGCTCTTGCATAAACAGCACCACAGCCCTTGCACACTCAACGGGACCTTGTCCTGAACTTATTTGTATCCACATGATGAGATAGTATCCTGATTATTACAAATAACCTGATTATACCCTTCATATTATTAATAAATGATCGGTGAAGGAATAATATGTTTTAGTTCGTCAATGACTTCATTCATTATTCTGGCGCCAAAGATTTCAGCCTGACTTTCTGTACCATCTTCATTATCAGCAGCTCTCTTTCTGGTTTTGAAATTATAAGAATAATGGTGGCCAATCTCGTGAAACAATACTACACAGTAAAAACTTGCACTCTGAGCATAGTCGCTACTACAATAATATCCTAGAACACCGCAATACTTCGATAATGATTTCATGCTCCATGATTCCATAACCTCTTTCCAGGTTGGAGAAAAATCATTTATAAGAATTTCATCAAAAGGCATTGAATAAATCTCAATTCTTTTTTCTAAATTAAAATACGTTGCCAAAGGTCTTCCAAAATCTCTCTCGCCCCTTGCTTTAAGCTCAATGGATTTCAACCCAAACAAATACTCATCCGGAATGATATCTATGATCTTGTTTATCATTTTTTTGTTAAGCGGATATCCATCACCATGATTAGGTTTTCTTTCAATAACCCTGGTTCTGAAGCCGGGATCTGCTTCCCGCCTTCTTTTTGCCATTATCTTTCGTGGTTTTGACCTGTAGCTGTCTGCCATAATTATTTTTTTTGTGATTATAATTGCTATTATGCTCTTTGAATATAATACTTAAGGTATTCCATCATCGATCACATTTTGCAGGTATGCAAAACTTCTATCCCTTTACATTAATTACCGGCATAAAAACATCCGTTATTTTCACGATTTCTTTCTGGAATTTCATTACCAGCTCAATATCCTTGTATGCCTGAGGTGCTTCATCGAGCACATTCCTGTCAGTTCGGCAGGCAATATCTTTTACGCTCTCTTTAAATTCCTCATAGTCTATTGTATCGAGTGCCTTTCCTCTTGCCATTTTCCTGCCTGCACCATGAGAGCATGAATGAAAAGTGAGTGGATAGCCTTTGCCTTCTACCATAAAAGTGGCGCTTCCCATATCGCCGGGAATGATGCCGGCAGCTCCTTTTTTAACCTTTTGCGCCCCCTTGCGGTGCACAAAAACAGGCTCTCCACCATGCTCTTCCTTTGAAATGAAATTATGGGGAATGTCAGTTGCAGAGTCCAGAAGGCCATCAATATTCATATCAACATGCAGGAATCTCTGTAATACCTGTAGCGCCAAACGCAAAATCTCTTTCCTGTTTTCCTTTGCGTATAGCAC
>PWKU01000006.1 GCA_003559635.1 Candidatus Nealsoniibacteriota bacterium
TAGATTCCGAGGAGTATTTACACTGGGTTGTCCCCTATGTGATGGTGAAAAATACTTTTGAGATGCATGAAAAGGGATATAGTTGGGCTGTTAATAATTTTGAAACGGCGTGGGAGTGGGCTGCAAGGTATCCATTTTCCAGTCTTGGAGATTATTCAGGAGCAAGAAATTCTCCAATAATAGATAGTCATCATATTAAAGAGATGGTGGGAGAGCCAAAAGAGTTTAAAAATCTTTGCAAAGAGATGATATTGAATCGCAAAGGGATGGAAGAAGATAAAATAGAGGCAATAAATTATTTTTCTTACGAAAATTAAACCCCGAGAAGCTTGTTGACCTCGGAGGTCAACAGCAGTATGTGCACCCTTGGGGTGTACAAACATTGCATTGGGGTGCACAAACATTGCATTGGGGTGTACAAACATTGCCTTGCGGTGTACAAACATTGGGGTGTACAAGGGGGGTTATTTGAGTTTGGGGAAGAGGGGTGACTTTTCTTTGTTTTGGAGCTGGTTTTTGATTTTTTCCGCCGTTTCCGGAAGGAAAGGAGAGAGCATCTCGGAAAGAGAGGCTAATATATAAAGGAGATTTTTTACAACGCTTTCGTTTTCTTCTCTTTTCTCCCACGGTTTTTTTTCTTCCACATACCGGTCCGCAAAGTGAATAAGCTCCCAAACGCTGCCCAGTGCCTCATTGAACTTAAACTCTTCTAACAAGTTTTCCTTTTCTCTTTTTGTTTCCCCTACTTTCTTTTCTATATCCTTATCAGTTGGTTCTCCGCTTTCCCCAACTTTATATTTCCCGGCAAGAGCGATTGTCCGCGAAACAAGATTGCCCAGCCCATCTGCCAAATCGGCGTTATATCTTTCTTTGAATTTCTCTTTTGAAAAATCACCATCTCTTGTCGCGGGAACTTCTCTTAAAAAGTAGTAACGAACAGCATCAGTGCCATATTTCTCAACAAGTTCAAAAGGATCAACAACATTTCCCAAGGATTTAGACATCTTTTTCCCTTCGACGGTCATAAATCCATGGATGAATATCTTTTTGGGAAGCTCGAGCCCAAGAGAAAATAAGATGCCGGGCCATATTACACAGTGAAATCGGGAGATATCTTTACCCACACAGTGAACATCTGCCGGCCAGTACTTCTGGAACTCCTCCCTCTCATCTTTATAACCTAAAGATGTGATGTAATTCGAAAGTGCATCCACCCAAACATAGATGGTCTGATCTTCATCTCCCGGAACGGAAATCCCCCAAGGAAGATTTTTCCGTAATCTGGAAACGCTAATATCTTCCACTTCTTCTTCTAAAAACCGAAGTGTCTCGTTTTTTCTTGATTCAGGGATAATTTCGATCTTTCCTTTCTCAATCGCTTCTTTTATTTTCCCGCTGTATTTAGAAAGACGAAAAAAATAGTTTTCTTCTTCTATCAGCTCCGGTTTTTTGTCATGGTCTAGACACTTTCCATCAACCAATTCTTTCTCTCTTTTAAATTCTTCACATCCACTACAATAACATCCTTTGTATTTTTTTTTGTATATATCACCGTTTTCTTGTAGTTTCCTCCACACTTTCTGAACTCCTTCAAGATGTATATCTTTGTCGGTAGTTCTGATAAAAAGATTGTTTGATATGTTGAGCTTTTCTATAAGAACCCTGTATTGAAAAGACATCTCGTTAACAAACTCCTGAGGAGTTTTCCCTTTTTCTTTAGCCTTCCTGTAAATCTTTAGACCATGTTCGTCCGTTCCAGTTAAAAATTGAACATCTTTTCCCAAATAACGGTTAAATCGCGCTATAACATCGGCCTGTATAAGCTCTAAAGCAAACCCTATATGAGGCGGGCCATTAACATAAACTATGCTTGTTGTGATATAAAATTTATTCATCTGGCGTTTTTTCTCTTTCCTTTTTCTTCTCTAAAAACACTTTCACAAATTCAAAGATAATACCCAAAAGAGGAATAGCCAAAAACGCTCCCAATGCTCCCCACAAGGTTCCTCCAATAACAATAGCAGTTAAAACAAGGACCGGAGAAACTCCCATTATCTTCTTTGAGAGACCGGGAGTAACCACGCTCCCTTCTATTGCTTGAATAATCATAAACGCAACGAGAACAAAAAACGCCTGAGTGACATTATCCAGAGCTGTAAGAACAAAAAATATTAGTCCGGCAATTGCGGGACCGGCAAATGGAATAAAATTAAAAAGTCCGCCGATAATTGCAAAAAGTATCGCATAATTTACCCCAAACAGATAAAAAACAATAAAAGAGGTGATACCGACAAACAAACATGCCAAAATTCTCACCAGGAACCAGCTGCCCACTTGATTACGGCATTTTCTCCAGGTGCGGACAATATCGTTTTTTTGCTCTTCTGATACTAGAAGCTTTATTGCTTTTTCTACTCCGCTACCCTCTAAAGAGAGAAAAATAGCCATCGTAATAATAAAAAATGTTGCCGAAAGTCCTCCAAAAACAACCGCTAAGGTGTTGACAATTCCTTTTCTTACTTCTTCGGATGACTCGCGAAGAACTTCTAAAAGTTCTTCCAGCGTAGTAAACTCTTCCACACCTATATAGCGAAGAAAGGGAGATATTCCTTCAATATACTCAGGAAGAAAAAGAGAGAATCTTTTGATTTCTACATAAAGTCCGGGTGTAACAACGCTAACAAAAAGAGCTATCAATCCGAAAAGCGTAAAATAAACCGCAATTACTCCAATAACACGCGGTATGCGCATTTTTTTTAGAAAATCTACTATCGGATTAAAGAGAATCGAAATAATAAGAGCAAAAACAAACCAAATCAAAATATCCGCTACTTGGTAGAGAAGATAAACGACAACGAGAGCAAAGAATATCTTGACTATTGCTCCCCAGGAGATATCCAGTGTGTTTCTTTCAGTCATCTCCTAGATTATATGACGAGACAGGAGAAAAGTAAAATGCCAAGTACTTTTTAATTTCTAATGACTTTTTATTTTTTTGGATTCCCGCTTTCGCGGGAATGACAGAAAGGGGTGTTGACTCTCTTTTTTTGGATTCCCGTCCCCGATCGAAGCCGAGGACAGGCTTCGTGGGAATGACAAAAAGGGGTTTAGCAGGAATCTTTAACTTAGGAGTTTTTGAATCGCTTTCTTGTTTTTGTGCGGTCCTACAAGAGCAAGGTTTATATTTTCCGGCTTGAAAATATCTTTTGCTGTTTTCTTTATATCTTTTGTTGTTACTTTATCTATGGAAGAGAAAACATCTTTCAACTCATACATTCTGTTCTCTAAGAGCTCATTTGCTCCGTGAAAGTAAGCAAGAGCATCCGAAGGTTCCAATAAAATAGCGCTCTTTCCTTTTAGATATTCCTTTGCTTTTTTCAGTTCTTTTGGCGGAACTCCCTCTCTACCTATTTTCTTGTATTCCTTCATAATCGCACTTATTGCATCTTTTGCTTTTTTATTATCCACTCCTGCTCTTGTGAAAATCACTCCCGTGTCAGGATTATCTTCTACCGATGTTCTTATGTAGTAAGCAAGGCTCATTTCATCTCTAATTTTGATAAACAAACGTGAACTCATCATTCCTCCCAAAATTGTTGCAATAAGCTCCTGCGCATAGCGGTAGGGGTGAAAAATATTGAATCCTCGCGCTCCAAGACAGAGGTGTGTTTGATCCGTTTCTTTGTAAAAAGTGAGAACTTCCGGCTTTTTCTGCTTTTCTATTACCGGAACACTTCTTTTAGCCTCCCCTTTTCTTATACCGGAGAATGCGCGAGCAACTTCACTTTCCGTTTCTTTCTTTTTGATATTACCTGCAACCACAACTACCGTATTTTCCGCAACATACTGCCCTTTCATATAAGAAAATAAATCTTCTCTTGTAATTGCCGAGACACTTTCTTTCGTTCCGACAATGTCTCGACCTGCCGGTTGGTCACCGTAGAGAAGTTTTTGAAAAAGAACCTGGGAATAAGCCATCGGGCTGTCATAGTACATATTAATTTCTTCCTTAATAACTCCTTTCTCTTTTTCTACTTCTTCTTTTGGCAAAAGAGAGTTTAGATAAATATCAGCTACCCAGTCTATTGCAAGAGATAGTTTAGATGTATCAACTTTTGCATAATATCCCGTATAATCGCTCCCGGTAAACGCGTTGTAGATTCCTCCAACCTTGTCCAAATCTTCAACAATTTTCAAAGGAGAGGGGCGCTTTTTTGTTTTCTTAAACAACATATGCTCCAGAAAATGCGAGATTCCGGAAACATTTTCTTCTTCATGTTTAGAGCCGGTTCTCACTAGTACAAAAACGGTCGCAACACGCGTGTTTTTAAGAGGAATAGTACCGATTCTTAGCCCGTCTTTTAGTGTCTTTTTGTTCATAATAAAAGTAGTAATTACAATTTTTAATCACCTCAAATCCTATCTCACCTGCAAGTTTTAATATAGGTTGTTAAAAACAACAAGAAAGCGAAAACAAAGAAACAATAGAAATAGTTTTGCTAAACAATATTCTCTTGTTCCGGCTAACCTTATAACCCCCTCTTTGTTGTAAAAGAGATTACACAAAGAGATTAATTGGAGATTTCGAGAACCTGATCTAAGAAAACTGCCGGACCGATTGTTGTTATAATATTATCCGTTCTTCTGTCTTGCGCTTCCATCTCTGCCTCATAAACCAGCATATCTTCGTCCTCCAAGTCTTCCTCAGGCTCTATTTCCACTTCAAAAAACACCTCCAATTCTTCTCCCGCATAAATATTTTCTATATCCAGTGTTACTTCCCTTAAAGAAGAATTAAAAGAGAGAGAGTAATCATCGGGTTCTTTTTCACCGGTAATCCTCGCACCCTCCGGAAGCCTCACACTAATTACGGCATTACGAACGCTATTAAAATGATTTTTTATTTCCCACTTCACCGCATAGGTGGATACTTCTTCTTTTTCAAAAGGAAATGGCCCAATTTCCTCAAATGGAGAACCCTTGCGAATCACTTTTTGGTCCAGAGAAAGACGCGTATTCACCCTGCTCTCAAGAGTTTTTTCCGCTCTCTCCATAGACGCTTTTACTTTAATTTCGGGATTGTGTGGAAGATCCTCTCGCACTCTGGCCCAGAACTCTACTCTTCCCTCTTCGTTTTCTTTCAATGAAAGAAGTGTGTAGTCAAATGTGTGACTCCAAATTATAACGCCCCTGTCTTCTTGGAATCTTCCCTCTCTCGGCTCTACCTGGTCAAGATTAAGAGTATCTCCGTCCAGATCTACAAGCAAAAAGAGTTCTTCAAGCGTTTCTTTGCCGATATTTCTGAAAAATATTTCATAATGCAGAAGTTCACCGGCATCTGCCACATAATCATCCTTCCCATTAACCTGCATATCAAGCAAAAGATCACTTTTGGATATTGATGTTCCTCTAGATGCTTCTTTCAAAGTTATAAAATTATCCCCGACCCAAACACCCAGTGTAGCGTTAAATATTTTAGCGTCCCCGGGATTTCCTTTTAATACTCCGTCAATATCTATTGTTCCGTCATCTCCTTTGTTAAGCACCGACCAAGACCACTGATCTTTTCCTTCTCCTTCCACCTTGGGAGCACTTCTTATAAAATGAAAATTGCCGGGATATGTAAGTCGAACTTCCAAGTCGGTGAGAGGATAGTCTATTTCGGAAGAAAATCTTAAACGGAAACTTGCTTCTCTGTCCGGATCTACTGTTGTTGGTACTTGAAAATTAAAACTTATGGGAACTTTCTCTATTATCGCAACATGCTCTCTCTTTGATTCATATCTCGCAGCCAAATTTTTCGGAACATACCTTATCCATGCAGAAGACTCAAAAGAACTACCTTCTTTCCCAAAAAGCCTTGCCGTAAAAGTCGTTGCTTTTCCCTCTCCGGGATTTAACTCCCCGACTGTCACTTCGCGGCGATACTCTCCTCTCCTTTTTATATCTTCACCCAAATCTTCTTCTTCAATGGGAACCGTATTCTCCGGGTATTCGAAAACAAGGACTACTTCCTCCAGTCGAACATCACTGTTATTTCTATAGCGAACAACATAATCTACCTCCTCTCCCGCTTCCACATTTTCCGGAGCCGTAATTTCAAAACGAACTCTATCCTGACCGAAAATATTTCTCTGATAGAAAAAATAACCCACTGATCCAACAACAATAACTAGCGCCAGAAGAATAAGAATTACTTTTTTAAGGTTTTGAGGATTTAACATTTTTTTATAATTTCGGCTCTGCACTCCCTCGCCAGAATTTACTTCCGGCAAGAAACGCACACCTTATAATGATTACTGTTTTCCGGAGTTCTCCGGTATATAATTTAAATAGTTTTCTAAAATATCAACAAAAACCTTTGAATCTTGCTCCTTCACACTTCTTATATCATTTTCTAAAAAGCGCCTTAGCGAGTCAACCTCTTCAAGATATATCCCTGCCGGCTCTTTTGAAAAGCAGTCTTTGCAAACAACTCCGCCTTCTCTTGGATTAAAGTAGCAACTACTCTCCACCTTACTGCCACAAGAAGCACATTCCTCAATATACAACTTATATCCTAAAAAATAAAGCAGGTTAAAAGAAAAAAAGCAATAAAACAACTTTAGCTTGTTTTTAGATATTTTAAAACCATCTATCTTTCGCAAGCTTTGCGATATTAAAAGAAAAATATTTTCATCTTTTTCCTCTCCATGAACAAGTGAAAGAATCGTTTCCGACATTCTGTAAAGAAGAGAAAGTCTTCCCAGGTCTTTCTTTGCGTTCTTAAAGTTGGAAATCAGTCGTGCATCAGTTAATGTATTACAACTTTTCCCTTGGATAAATCCAACCTCTGCCAGTGAAAAAAGAGATGTGTTCATCTTCAACTTAGACCCGTTCTTCTTTATAGATTTTCCTATCAAATCTAATTTTCCAAAATCACGAGTATAGACGGTGATTATTTCGTCAGCATCTTTTACCGCCCTTTTTGCGAGAATAACTCCTTCCGTGTAGTAATGAGTGAACATAAGATTTGAATAATAAAAACACTTAACTCTTTATTCTCCTATGGCCAAAAAGAGTTTTGTTTCATTTATTGTGATGGTTTTTTTCGCCAGAACCTTTTCCGGCGATCCTTCGATTATCTTTTCTGTTCCTGTTTCTTTTTTAAGGGTATCCTCCCATTTGGAAAGAGTTTCTTTAACTCCATCTCCCGTATAAAAGAGGTTTATTCTGTCTCCCGGCACAAGATTGGCTTCTTTTCTCAAATTTTGAACGGTCCTTATAATCTCTCTCACATCCCCCTCCTCTTTAAGTTCCGGTGTTACTTCCTTATTAATCTTTACTTTTTCTTCCATTTTTTCATCCGTAAGAATTTCTTTCACATTTACTTCTTCTTTTAGAAGATTTAAGAAATCTTCGCCCAATCTTTCTTTAATCGTCAAAGAGAGAAGGGGTTGTCTGACTTTTATTCCTGCATCCGCTCTTTCTTTTAGCGCCAGAGACGCAAGCTCTCTTACCATCTCCATTTCTTTTAAAATATTCTTATCAATCATTTTTTCGTCAAATTGGGGATAATCAACGAGATGTACCGATTTATCTTCATCCTTAAAATTACCACCTGTTACTCGTTGATAGACTCTTTCGGCCAAGAAGGGCATAAAAGGAGCTATCACTTTTGAGAACTGATATAAAACACTTCCGGTGGTTTTCAACGCCTTTTTCGCGTCTTCTCTGTCTTCCCCTTTAAATCTGTCTCTTGATCTTCGAATATACCACGTGGAAAAATCATCAATAAATATAGTTAACGCGCCGCATGCGGGGGGAATTCTGTACGCATCCAAGCTCTCCCTCACTTCTTTAATTGTTTGATGTAATCTTGCAGTAATCCACTTGTCCAGTGTGTTTTCTGCTTTTATATCCTCCAGGACTTCTTCATCGATGAAGAAGTCCTCTTCATCGGCAAACTGGCTATAAAAATTCATTATGTTCAAAAAAAGCATAATATTTTTCCGGAGAACTTCCAAAACACCTCTCTCGGAAAAACTTAAATTTTCTCCCACCAGAACCGGTGATGACAACAAATACTGCCTAACGGCATCCGCGCAAAATTTATCAAACAAGAATGTAGGGTCGGGATAATTCGCTTTTGACTTACTCATCTTTTGGCCGTCTTCCGCAAGTATGATTCCGTTTACAATCACATTTTCAAAAGCTTCTTTGTTAAAAAGAGCCGTACTAAGAACCATTAGAGTATAAAACCATCCCCTTGTTTGATCCATGCCTTCAGCTACAAATTGAGCCGGAAAATTCTTTCCTTTTGTAGGGTCAAAATCCTCCAAGGGTTCTCCCGTATAATTTACTTGTGCATAGGGCATTGAGCCCGATTCAAACCAGCAGTCCAAAACTTCGGGAACTCTTTTCATTTTCCCTCCGCACTCACAACTCCATTCTATTCTGTCAACAAACTGCTTGTGTAAATCATTAATTTTTTCTCCACTTAAAAGTTCCAGCTCTTTTTTGGAACCGACAACTTTCACACTTTCACATTCCCGGCATTCCCAAACGGGAAGAGGGGCTCCCCAATAACGGTTTCTGCTAATTGCCCAGTCGCGAGCTCCTTCAAGCCACTTCCCGAACCTTCCGTCCTTTACATGGTCGGGAACCCAATTAACTTTTTGATTGTTCTTAATTAAATTCTCTTTTATTTTTGTGACTTTCACAAACCACGACTCGGTTGCATAATTTAAAAGAGGTGTTCCGCAACGCCAACAATGCGGATAACTGTGCTCATACTTCTCTTTCGCAAAAAGTAAATCTTCTCGAGCGAGGTGTTTTATAATTTCAATGTCAGCTCTTGTGTGGTCGTCTTTCGGCTTTACCTCCATTCCGGCAAACTCCTTCACCTCTTCTTTAAATCTCCCGAACATATCCACATGTTGCACAAAAGGTAACCCGTACTTATCTTTCATTTCCATATCATCTTCTCCAAAGGCGGGAGCAATATGAACCACCCCTGTTCCTTCTTCCGTCGAAACAAAATCTCCCCCATAAATTTTCCACCCGTTATCTTTTCCTTCCAGTTCCTTGTCCTTGCAATAGTAGCTAAAAAGAGGCTTATAGCTTTTCCCAATTAATTCACTTCCTTTAATTTCTTTTTCTATCTTATACTCCCCCTCCTTTAAGACTTCTCCGACTCTTTCCTTTGCCAAAATATATCTCTCGTTCTCAACAACTACAACAACATAAGTCAACTCCTTTTTGACCGCAAGCGCTACATTGCCAACAAGAGTCCACGGAGTGGTAGTCCACGCCAAGACATACGTCTTCGGCTCACTATCAAGTTCAAATTTAGCAATCACCGAAATGTCTTTTATATCCTGATACTCGAGACTTACTTCAAAATTGGATAATGTTGTCCCGCAACGGCCACAGATATGCATCGGTTTATGACCCTTACAGACCATTTCTTTTTCCCAAAGAGACTTAAAAACCCACCAGATAGACTCCATGTATTCCAAATTCATGGTTTTGTAATCGTTTTCCATATCGATCCAACGGCCGATTCGCCTAATAACTCCTTTCCATTCTTTTGCGTATCGGAGAACAATACTTTCACAGTACTTATTGAACTTCTCAATCCCCAGTGCTTCAATGTCTTGCCTATTCTTTAGTCCCACTTCCTTTTCCGCCAAATTTTCTACCGGCAATCCGTGACAATCCCACCCCCATCTTCTTCTCACCTTATATCCTTTCATCGTCCAATATCTGGGAATAGCATCTTTCATAATGCTGCCCACCAAATGACCGTAATGAGGCAGACCGGTAGCAAAAGGAGGGCCGTCAAAAAAAACATATTCTCCTTGAGGGGCCTGTTTTTCCACCGATTTTTCAAAAATTTTACCTCTTTCCCAAAAATCTAAAACTTTCTCCTCTTCTTTGGAAAAAACACTTTTTTGATTTTGTTCTTCTTTAGACATAACTGCTTTAAATTTCTAATTTATCTCTTTTTTTTACATTCTGTCAGGCACAGATATCGTCAAAAGGTGCAAACAATGTGTGAGAATAATAAGTGCCGCTTCCGTGATTGCTTCCCTTTTTTTGTTTTTTAAAATCGGGCAAGTATCGTAAAAATAATTAAACTCTTTCGCCAACTTAAATGCATATTCGGCAATAATATTTGGAGAAAATGTCTCCGCCCCGCTCTCTACCACCTCTTTAAATTGAACCATTCTTTTAACAATTTTTCTCTCCTCATCATCCAGCTCTTTTATTTCTTTCTTACCGGTTCCCGCTTTTTCCAAAATGCTTTTACACCGAACACATGTGTACTGCAAGTATGGACCGGCATCTCCTTTTAAGGTAATTATTTGATCCCAGTCAAAAACCACGTCTCTTTTATGGTGCCTTTTCAAGTCGTTATACTTTACAGCACCTATTCCGACAATTTTCGCAATATCTTTCTTTTCTTCCGGAGAAAGATTCTTGGCGGTTGCCTAGCTTTCAATAATTTCTTCCGCTTTTTCTTTGGCAAGAGAAAGAACTTCTTCTAAATGGACTGTTCTTCCCTTTCTCGTTGAGAACTTTCCCTCTTTAAGCCGAAACATCCCGTGAGAAATATGGATAAATCTTTCTTTCTTTGACCACCCCAGCTTTTCTACGGTAGAAAACAGTTGTTTCATGTGTAATGTTTGGTCGGCTCCTATTTCATAAACCAATAAGTCAGGCGAGAACTCTTCCAAGCGATACTTTGCGGCGGCAAGATCACGAGTAAGATATGTCGTGCTACCGTCAGACTTCAAAGCCATCGCCGGAGGCATGTCATCAAATTCTATGATTAATGCTCCTCTGCTTTTTTTCGCCACCTTCTTTTTTTCCGCTTCCTCGATCACTTCCTTAAGCTTGTCTTCGTAAAAACTTTCTCCCAAGACATAATCAATTTCCACTTCCAAGTCGTCATAAACTTTCTGAAATTCCCTCAGGCTTTTTTCCCTACACATTTCCCATATTTTCCTCGCTTCTTTGTCTCCTTTCTCAAGCTTTGAAAACCACTCTCTACCCCCTTCTTCCATTTTTTTATCATTTTCCGCTTCTTTATGAAACCGGACATAAAGCTCTTCCAGTTCCTTTATAGAAAGCTTTCGAGGATCTTTATTTTCTTTTTTTATCTGATAAAGAAGTTTTCCGTATTGTGTCCCCCAGTCGCCCAAATGATTTATTCCCAGCGTTTCCCATCCTAAAAATTTGTAAATGTTATAAATTGATTGACCTATAATTGTAGAACGCAAGTGGCCGACCCCGAAGGATTTAGCAATATTTGGAGAAGAGTAATCTATTACCACTCTTTTCCCGGAAACACCTTTCCCGTAATCCTCCTTTTCTTCTAGAATGTTTGAAAGCTCCTCTTTTAACGCTTTTTCGGAGAGAAAAAAATTCAAAAACCCGTTTTTAACTTCTATTTTGGAGAAAAAGTCCGATTTTATTTTCGTTTTTAACTTTTTTGCAATATCCGAAGGATTCTCTTTTTCTGTTTTTGCAAGCAAAAAAGCAATATTGGACGCATAATCCCCATGCTCCTCTTGGGTTCTCTCCACCCTGACATCTTCATTGACCAACTGCTTTAATATTTTTTCCACTTTTTCTCTCATGGGTGGAATTTTACCGTAATTTGCATCTTTTGTCCATTTTACAAAAGCGCATACGCTCTGTTATTCCCTAATCTACCCCCACCAGCGTTGCAGGGTCAGACCCTGCAATGCTTTTCCGGTGCAAAATAGCCAATTTTATGATAGAATAGCGACAATGCCTATATTGCTACAAAACAAAAAAGCCGGATTCAACTACCACATTCTAGAAAAGATGGAGGCGGGTTTGGTACTTTCTGGACAGGAGGTAAAAGCTTTAAGAGAAAAAAAGGGCTCCCTCTTTGGCAGTTATATCACTATAAAAGACGGAGAAGCATACCTTGTTAACTGTACTATCCCCCCTTATCAGCCAAAAAACGTTCCTCAAAGCTACAATCCCGAAAAAAAGCGAAAATTGCTCTTGAAAAAGAAAGAGATAGGCTATCTGTCCGGCAAAACCAAAGAAGTAGGAATTACTTTTATTCCCACAAAAATATATACTAAGAAAAATGTGATTAAGCTTGAATTTGGAATAGCAAAGGGGAAGAAGAAACACGACAAGAGAGAGGCCATCAAAAAGAGAGATATTGATAGAGATTTAAGAAGAAAAATGAAAAGGTAGATGTCACTTTTGCGTTTTTTATAACTTTTACCCCCAATCCACCCCAAAAAGCATTGCAGGGTCTGACCCTGCAAGGAATTTTAGAGCTGTAAAATTTGACTAATTTCCCTTTTTCGTGTATATTACGGGGGTGATAAACGGGGATGACCGCTTCGACGGAATCCTTGGAGAGGGTAATGCAAGCCGAGAGAAGTCTCGTTAAAAACTGAAAACTTAAAATAAGTGTCAACTTATTTGAAAAAGAACCTGCTCTGGCTTTAGCTTAAGGGTAGGCATCTCACCGCCGATTCCTCATAGGCGACCTGAGGTGTCATAAATGAGGATAGAGTGCCAGAGGATGAACACCCCTTCTTGTCACTTGAAACAAAAGGTGTTCAAGATAGAGATCTTTTGTCCGGTTTAAATCTCTATTTTCCTTTAACTGGACTAAGCTTGCCCCGTTAGACATTAGGTCTGATAAGGGGCAGCTCCGTTGGATAATATTTTGTCTAACGGGGCTTGTAGATTTACACTTTTCGATTTTCCGGACGGGGGTTCAATCCCCCCATCTCCACCAGGAAGTAGAAGTTCGGCATGTTCGCCTTCAGCAAACAAGTAAGAATTTTTGCTCTGCAAAAATTTCAGCCGAACTTTCACTTTCTGGTCCACCAGGTAGTGAAAATTTACCAGCTTTGTTAACAAATTTCTTTTGCTATCGGGTTTACCCCGTGATTTCATATCAAAAAATAAAAAAATAGCTTTGAAAAA
>PWKU01000020.1 GCA_003559635.1 Candidatus Nealsoniibacteriota bacterium
AAGAAAAAAGCCGGCTCTTTCTTGAGGCGCCGCACTGCGCGCGGCGGGTGCCTCGTCCTTGGTCGGGGAGGGGGCCGTCGCCCGTAGTCGTCGCCGTAGTCGTGTGCCGAAGGATAACGGGCACGTTTCTGTATCAAATCTTAGTCCCTCTTTCCGGATTACGAGATCGGCGACGAGAACGGATTACGAGTATGCCTACTGGATACAGGGCTCTTTAATCGTCGATCGATCTCGTCGCCGTAGTCGTGTGCCGAAAGAGCAAGGCGAGGAATCAGCGGAAGAAAAAAGCCGGCTCTTTCTTGAGGCGCCGCACTGCGCGCGGCGGGTGCCTCGTCCTTGGTCGGGGAGGGGGCCGTCGCCCGTAGTCGTCGCCGTAGTCGTGTGCCGAAAGAGCAAGGCGAGGAATCAGCGGAAGAAAAAAGCCGGCTCTTTCTTGAGGCGCCGCGCTGCGCGCGGCGGGTGCTTCGTACTTTGTTAGAGGGGCCGTTGACGATCTAGTGGAGTTCATCACGATTATCGTTTTGGAAGTCGGGGTGTGTTTCGGCCAGATAATCCAATCGGTTATCAATCTGTTCCTGTGACGCGAGAAATTGAGGGTATTTCCAGCTCCATAATAAATGCGGGTACTGATCTATATCGGGCACCTTGCTCCATTTTGCAGTAGTTGAGTTCAAAACGCCCTGGTACGTATGGACCCAGATACCCCAAGCCATCAATACACATAAGGGAAGGGCCACAAGGAAGCCCTTTACGCGGAGCATATCTATCCGGCAGGGCAATAGAACAACGGCCAGAAGGAATAGTGCCGGCATGACATCGGCCTGGATTCTCGCGCCATACGACCACCCTGCCCACCAGTGGGGAAACAGTGAGACGCCCGCCAAATGGAGCGCGTACCACATCAGGCAGCCTATTCCCAAGGCGGATAAGGATTGGCGGTAAAGGCGCCATAAACCGGCCAGAACGATAATGCCGACCAGGGGGGCGTGAATGAGAATGCCCCGGGACGGGCTGATGAGATTGCCCGCAACGGCAACGAGAAAGGTCTCGGCGCCGCCCAGGCGTCCTCCCGCATAATAGGGCGGCAATAGTTGGTTGTACTCTACGAGGGAATACAGCATGAGTCCGCCTATTGACAAGGCCAGGCCGGCCGAAACGGTTACCGCTCTGCGCCAACCGTTCCGCAGGGCCCACGCCGGCATCAGGATGCAGAATAAGGCCATGGTCGGACGGGAAATATAGGCCAGGCCCGCCAGGAATCCGATCGACAGGTCCACGGTGACGCCGTGATTCTTCAGAAACCTGTTCTCCGAATACAGGCTTAATATCAGCGCCGCCACAGCGCACAGCAGGGCGGCGTTATGACTCCAGTAAGCGGTCATTAATGCGGTAACCAGCGGGGTTCCGAAAAAGAAGTACGTCGTAAGCAGAAATGCAGCGAACGGCGTCAATCGGTTGCGTGCCAGTATATACAAGCCCGATGCGATCAGGAGGGATGTGGCCAGTGCCAACAGGAACTGGACATGGAAGTTTGCCGTCATGTCCCGCATATCGTGTCCCAGGTGGCGGGCCCCTGCCAC
Organism: Candidatus Nealsoniibacteriota bacterium; assembly: GCA_003559635.1. Classification (GTDB taxonomy): domain Bacteria; phylum Patescibacteriota; class Minisyncoccia; order Minisyncoccales; family PWPS01; genus PWHW01. Next base: position 1,581 of record PWKU01000020.1, read on the forward strand.
AGCGGGGAGCGCGATCAGTGAGGAGCCGAGGGGGAAATAATCATAAAGATGACCGTTATGAGAAAAGAAACGCGCGCCCGGCAAATCGGCTTCGTATTCATCCAGGCGGATAGAACCGTGGTCCAGTATGGCCTGTGAGACCACCAAGGCCAGGCGGGGATCGCCGCTGGCGTAATAGGCAAGCCACCTGTAGGGCGTATTTTGATAAAGACGGCCGAGTGAAGTGATAATAATGACGACAAATACGAGATCCATAAGCAGCGTAGTCATGCACGCTGACCGGCTGCGGGGACGTACATCCGTGCGGCCTATTTGTTGTTTCACAAGCTTCATGGATTTTATACGCCTCATACCAGTGGTATGCCTTGCAGTCCATCGCTCCCCGGACGGATCCGGTGAGCGCGCGCCGCCGATACACCGCGGAACATCAGAGCCTGGTGTACTGGAGGCAGGTTGCCAAGATCGGGTGCTTGCGTCAAGCGGGCATCATGGGCAAGCCGGCCACGGAGTGCTTGGTTATAAAGAAATCGTCGACCGTAGTCGTCGCCGTAGTCGTGTACCGAAGGATAACGGGCACGTTGCTGTATCAAATCTTAGTCCCTCTTTCCGGATTACGAGATCGGCGACGAGAAGGGATAACGAGTATGCCTGCGGGATCCGTGGCTCTTTAATCGTCGCCCGTAGTCGTCGCCGTAGTCGTGTACCGAAGGACAACAGGCACATTGCCGTATCGAATCTTGATCCCTCTATTCGGATTACGAGATCGGGCGACGAGAAGGGATAACGAGTATGCCTGCGGGATCCGGGGCTCTTTAATCGTCGATCGTAGTCGTCGCCGTAGTCGTGTACCGAAGGATAACAGGCACATTGCCGTATCGAATCTTGATCCCTCTTTTCGGATTACGAGATCGGCGACGAGAAGGGATAACGAGTATGCCTGCGGGATCCGGGGCTCTTTAATCGTCGACCGTAGTCGTCGCCGTCGTCGTGTACCGAAGGATAACGGGCACATTGCCGTATCGAATCTTGATCCCTCTTTTCGGATTACGAGATCGGCGACGAGAAGGGATAACGAGTATGCCTGCGGGATCCGTGGCTCTTTAATCGTCGACCGTAGTCGTCGCCGTAGTCGTGCACCGAAGGATAACGGGCACGTTGCTGTATCAAATCTTAGTCCCTCTATTCGGATTACGAGTATGTCTGCCGCCCTGAATCCCCAGTCTTGCGTAATACCCCCTCAACAGCATAAAATAACGAGTAAACAAAGATCAGGGGATGCGGGGGCTCGAAGCACGTACTCGAGTACGTGCAGGCGGTTACGAGTGGTATGGGAACCGGCGGTGAATCTCAAGGCCGGTTGACGACTACGGCGACCCGCCTTCGCCCTCCGGGCTACGGCGTGGCATGCGATAACGGAAAAGATTAAAGTGACCAAGGACCAGGGACTAAGGACCAAGGACCAGATGATGAAAATTCCCTTCAACAGACCGTCGGTGACGGACAAGGAGCGGGGGTATTTGGAAGATGCGCTGGCGGGCGGGCATTACAGCGGCGACGGTCCTTACACCAAGCGGTGTCACGCGTTTCTGGAAAACTTGTTGGGGCCGCCCAAAGCCCTGTTGACCACGTCCTGCACCCATGCGCTGGAGATGTGCGCGATATTGCTGGATATCCAGCCGGGCGATGAAGTGATCGTGCCCTCCTTCACTTTTGTTTCCACGGCCAATGCGTTTGTCCTGCGCGGGGC
>PWKU01000012.1 GCA_003559635.1 Candidatus Nealsoniibacteriota bacterium
AAAAGAAGAGAGCTACAACTCTCTGAAGGACTATATTAGAAATTTTCTTCTTGGTTATAAGGACTTGGACTGGAAATCTAAAATCAATGTAAATACGGACGCCCTTCTCTAAATAGACAAAACCTCTAACTAAAAAAAGTGTCAAAGGTGACACCTTTGACACTTTTTGAAGGGGTGTTAGTAGAGACCCATTTTTTTGCGTACTTCGGCTATTTTCGCCTCCGCGATTATGCGAGCTCTATTCTCTCCTTGCTTTAGTATTTCTCTAACATAAACCTCACGTGACAGCAGCTCTTCTCTCTTTCTGCGGAAAGGCTCCAGTTTTTCTACAAGAAGTTCTGCCAACTCCTCTTTAAAAACTTTATAGCTCTTTTCTTTCATTTCTTTCTCCACCTCTTTGATGCTTCGGTCCGAAAGAATAGCGTAGATTGTCAAAAGATTAGAGACTCCCGGTCTTTTATTCTTATCGTATTTTATTGTTTTATAAGTGTCTGTTACCGCGGATTTAATTTTCTTTCTTATCTCCTCCGGTGAGTCGAAAAGGGAGATAGAACTTTTCTTATCGGCCTCTGATTTGGACATTTTTTTTGTCGGCTCAGTAAGGCTCATTATTCTCGCCCCTTCCTTGGGAAGCTTTACTTTCGGAAGAACAAAAGTTTCTCCAAATTTACTGTTAAATCGGCGAGCTATATCTCTGGCAAGCTCTACGTGCTGTTTCTGGTCTTCACCCACGGGGACAATCTCCGTATCGTAGAGTAAGATATCCGCCGCCATCAAAATAGGGTAGTTTAAAAGTCCGGCGCACTCTTCTTTTTTGTGCTTTGTGGATTTTTCTTTGTACTGGGTCATTCTGTAGAGCTCCCCGAGAGGAGTTACGGTATTTAAGAGCCAGCAAAGTTCAGTGTGTTCTCTTATCGATGATTGAACGAGGATGATTACCTTCTCGGGATCTAGCCCTGCCGCCAGATAGACAATAGCTTTCTCTTGAACGAGATTCGGAAGATTTTTAGCGTCATAGGGGACGGTTATGGCGTGTAAATCCACAACACAAAAAACACACTCGTTGTTATGTTGAAAATCAAGCCACTGTCTGATTGCTCCGAAATAATTTCCGATATGCAGACTTCCCGTTGGCTGTATTCCGCTAAAAATACGCATAATAGTTAAAAATTACAGATTTGGTGCTTTTACCTTATCATATTTCAATTACCACGGGAAGAACCATCGGCCTCCTTCCCGTTTTGCTGTAAAGAAAGCTTTCAATTTTAGACTTTATTTCAGGCTTAATCTCTTTTACATCTTTATTCTGTTTTCCTCCTTTGGAAATAATTTCCATTATCTTTTTCCGAACCTCCGTCAAGAGGACCTGTGATTCTCTAAGGTAAACAAAGCCACGGGAAATAATGTCCGGAGAATTTTTGATTTTTCTTGTTTTCTTGTCGATTACCGCGATGACAACAAAAATTCCGCTTTCCGCAAGACCCATTCTGTCGTGCAAAACGACGCCGCCGACATCTCCTATCCCCGAACCGTCCACCATAACGGGCGCCACGGAGAGAGGTCTTTTGCTGATATTCATTTTTCTTTCTTTATCAAAAGAGACAATAAAGCCGTTGTCTATTAGCGCAATATTGTTTTGGGGAACTCCCTCCTCTCTCGCAATTTTTGCATGGCTGGCCATCATTGAATATTGCCCGTGAATAGGCAGGAAATATTGAGGACTCATTATTTGAATCATATCTCTTAATTCATCTTGTTGGGCGTGTCCTTTTGCATGAATATCCATCATTTGAGAGTGGAAAATATCTGCTCCTTGCCTCATAATGTCATCTTTCAGATTCTGCACGGAGCGTTCGTTTCCGGGAATGACAGACGATGAAAGAATTACGGAATCTCCCTTTTTAAGTTGGAAGTTACGGTGCTGTCCGCTCAAAATACGCATCAGGGCGGCGTTTCCTTCTCCCTGAGCGCCGGTCGAAAGAATGGTTATCTTGTTATCCGGATAGTCGGCCGCTTTTTCAGCGGCAATAATGGTTCCTTTTTTGCTCTTAATTAAACCGAGGTTTCTGGCAATTTCAAGGTTTGTTTTCATCCCAAAGCCCTCAACTACTACTTTTCTTCCATACTTTTCAGAAATGGTGATAATGTCCTGAAGGCGATTAATCAAAGAAGCAAAGGTGGCGGTAATAATTCTTCCTTTTATTTTCCCAAACAAAGCGTCCATGTTCTCCGAAATAAGCTTTTCGGAGAGGGATCTTCCTTCTGCTTCCGCTCCCGTAGAATCGGACATCAAAAGAAGAATGCCCCTTGAAGCAATTTCATTTAACCGATCAAAATTTGTTGGAGGAGCGTTTGTGGGGGTAAGGTCAAACTTAAAATCAGAAGTGTTAACAATGTTTCCAACGGGGGTTTCAATTACCACTCCGTGGCCGTCGGGAACATTGTGGTTTTGATGGAAGAACTCTGCGGTGAAAGGCCCCAACTCAATCTTGTCTCCTTCTTTTATTTCATTTGTCTTCAGCTTTGGTTTGAGAGGGAACTCTTCCTGGCGTCTTTGTGTTATTCCCAAGGTGAGGGCAGATCCGAAAAGAGGAGGGTTTCCTATCTTATCCAAGATGTAGGGAATTGCCCCGATATGGTCGTAATGTCCGTGGGTTAAAATTACTCCCCATATTCTTTTCTTATTCTTCTCCAAGTAAGATATGTTGGGAATAACATAATCAACTCCGGGCGTCTTTTCTTCGGGGAAATTAAGCCCAATGTCAATAATAACGGCATCATCGCCCCATTCTATAATCATCATATTTCTACCAACCTCTCCCAGTCCCCCCAAAGGAACTATTCTTAATTTTTCTTCGTACATAATTTTTTAATAAATAGAGTAATAATTAGGTTAATAATTAAAATAGATTGTCCACCGCCGAGGCGAAAGAGAATTTTCTATTTTTGTTAGTGCCCAGAGGGAGAGTCGAACTCCCATGGACTTTCGTCCACTGCGTCCTGAACGCAGCGCGTCTACCAGTTTCGCCATCTGGGCTTTTTTAGAGGAGTTTTTGGAAGGTTTATTAATCTCTTCTAAGTACGCGTCTGGTGTTGATGTACCACGTGTTTATATCCTCAAATCTTTTCGAGGAATTTACGAGAACCTTTTCATCGATTCCTTTTATTTTCTCAGAAATACTATAAACGAAAGAAGGACTGTAGAGGAAGATGCCCGGCATTTCCTCCATTATTTTTTCTTGCAATTCAAGAAAAATATCTTCTTGCTCTTCTCTGTCCTCGGAAATTATGGTCTCAAGGAGGTCATCTACTGCTTCATTCTCATAACCCGATAGATTTAATCCCGGGTCGTCAGTTTTTGTCGAATGCCAAAGAGGAAGGGGATTAAAAACGCCGCTAAGCATTGTTCCGAAAAGAAGTGCCTCAAATTCTCGAGGCCGAATAACTTCTTCTCTTAAATCCAAACCGCTCTTTTTGTCAATAACCGTTTTAATTCCAAGAAGATCCCATTGGGTTTTTAAGATTTCAGCCGTCTGGACAAGCATTGGTTCGTCCAAAGTGGTAATCGTGATTTCAAGGGACACGGGTTTATTGAAAAAATCTCCACAAAGCTCATTTAGTTTTTTTCTCGTGCTTTTCGCGACCATACCTGTTCCACTTTTAAAATTGTGGGGATCAAGAATTTCTTCGCGATACTTCTCTTGAAAAAGAATTACGGATTCCTTTGTATTTTCGTCATAAAAACCGGTTACTTCTTCAGGATGCGGATCTTCACTATTTTCACCAAGGTGTATGAGGCACTGCTGGAGTTTTCTCACTTCCTCTCCCTGAGACTCCATTTTTAAATCTTCCGTGAATGCGAAGATTTCTTCAGGGTCTCTTTTACCATTCTCAAAACCCGCATCTTCAAGAATATCTTTCGCTTTTTGCAAATCGTAAACATGGTTTCCATTGGTGCCGTCAAACAGATAAAACTCGGGGAGAAGAGGGTAATTTACCGCATAACCTTTTCCTCCTAAGACATCTTCGATTAACTGTTCTTTGTTTGTAGCGTAATTTAGCGCTTTTCTTACCGAGGGGTCTGCGAAGGCGCCGTCCTTACGAAGATTGAAAATTACGGAAAAATATCTTGGTAAAGAAACCTCGTGGTGCTTTATTCCTCTTACTTTGTCGAAATCAAAACCCCTTCTTTCTGTGTTAGAGAGAGCAAAGCCGTCTATTTCCCCTCTTCTTTGCGCTCTCAAAAGCTCCTCCAGATCTCTGAAAAAATGGAAGGACACTTCTTCCATAAAGGGGGTATTTCCAAAGTAATAAGGGTTTCTTTCCAGTTTTAAATATTCAACATCTCCGCCGGAATCTTCCTTACTCTCTTTAAACCTGTATGGCCCGCTTCCTATCGGCATCATATTATATATTGAGTAACGGAAGTCGCGCGGAGAGTAATCCTCAAAGATGTGTTGTGGAATGGGCTTTAAAGTAAGGTTTTCGGGAAAAATGGAAGACGAGCTTTCCAGCGCGAAACGAACATTATAGTCATCTATTTTTTCGGGGTGTACTCCCATCCACTGTTGTCTCAATGTGCTTTGGTAATCCGGGCTTTGGATTGTCTTTACCGTGAAAAGAATGTCATCAGCCGTCAATTTTTCTCCGTCAGACCAGTAAACGTCATCTCGTAGCTTAATGTCAAAAACCTTGTTGTCTTCGGTTGAATAAGATTTTGCAATATTGGGAATCAAGTTTCCTTTTTTGTCATAACGCATTAACCCGTCAAAAGCGACTTCGATAATATCGCGCTCTGTTTCGCTCTGTGAAGCATAAATAGGGTTTATGTTCAGCCACCTGGTGGACCGTATAAAGCCCTCACGATAAACTCCTCCGCGGGCGGGGACAATCTCCGTCCTTGAGTAGTAGAGGCTAACGGCGGTGAAAAGAAAAGAAAAAAACGTTGCCAAAAGCAAAAGGAGAAAAACAGCCTTTTCTTTTTTGTTTAAAATCTCCGGTAATCTTTTCCACTGCTTTTTAGAAGGCCATTTTCTTGGCCAAAAATCTGCTAAAGGATTAGACATGTGATAATAATAAGACTATTACTATAGCTTGGAAATATTAGTTAGAGAAAAAGATTAAGAACGGCAAGCCCGACAAAAGCCGTTGCAAGCCCGATAGTTGCGTGAAAAAGGTATTTTTCCGCACCTCTTTTTTCGGTATGAAAACCTTCTCCTTGGCCGAAAGCCGAGCCCATAGCTGCTCCTCCTTGTTGTAGCAGAATAACCGTAACAAGTAATACGGAAATAATAATTTGCAAAAATGGAAGTATTTCTTTCATGTTTTGTTTATTTTGTGAAGTTTTGAAGAATAAACTCCATTACCCAAACAATCAAAGTTGTGTAAAGTAGGGGAATCCATCCTTCTATGTTTATTTCCGGAAACATTGCCCCGACAGTCCAAACAATAGCAATGTTAATGAAAAAAGTAAAAGCCCCGAGCGTCAAAATGCGCAAAGGAAGCGTAATAAGGCGCAAAATAGGCCTTATGAAAAAATTAACAGCTCCGAGTGCCAATCCTCCGTAAAAAATAAAAGAGACATTCGCAACGCTTACTTCTTCTAGGAAATATTCCGCTAAATAAAGTCCGAGTACTCCAATCGCAATCTGCAAAAGAAACCTTTTAAAGAGAGACATGATGGAGAAAATATACCATAACTGGTAATTTTTGCAACCCCGGAGCTCTTTTTGCCCCTATTTTTATTAATATTTTATCTTTGGAAAAACCTCTTGACATAATTTTTGCGATAGGTAATAATGGCTTTGGCACTCTCGACATTTAATTGCCAATTCAAAGGTCGCGTCATTTTACTGATTAAAAGTATAAAAACCATTAACCCACCTATCCGAAGTTGATTTTCATATAAGGGTAGGCATTTAAGAAAGTGAAAATAAAACCACTTGCCGACTATGTATTAATCGAGCCCGAGGCGGAAAAAGAAAAAACTGAAGGAGGAATTCTTCTTCCCGACTCTGCAGACAAGGGAAGGCCGGAAAAAGGAAAAGTAGTTGCTGTCGGCCCGGGAAAAACAAACGCACAAGGGAAAATAACTCCCATGGAAGTCAAAAAGGGAGACAATGTACTTTTTACCAAGTACGGTCCCACAGAAATAAAAACGGTCGATGATAAAAAAGAATACTTAATTGCCAAGCAAGATGAAATCTTGGCGATTATTGAATAAGATATGCCTAAAAATATTTACTATCAAGAAGAAGGAAGAAAAAAAATGATGGCGGGTGTGAACAAGCTTGCCGATGCGGTAAAGTACACTATCGGCCCTAAGGGACGCAATGTTGTCCTGGGGCAAAGCTACGGTTCTCCCACCATTACTAACGACGGAGTTACCATTACGGAAGAGATAGAGTTAAAAGACAAAGTAGAAAACATCGGAGCATCGATTGTTAAAGAAGTCGCTTCTAAGGCCAACGAGGCCGCAGGAGATGGAACGACTACTGCAACACTCCTTGCCAGATCAATTATTTCGGAGGGCCTCAAGAATGTGACGGCGGGAGCCGATCCCCTCTCATTGAAAAGAGGTGTTACCAAAGGACAAGAAGCTGTGGTCAATGCACTAAGAAAAGAAGCGAAGCAAATCTCCAAGAAAGAAGAGATCGCCCAAGTTGCTACCATTTCTGCGGAAGATGAAGAGTTAGGAAACCTTATTGCCGAGGTAATAGAAGACGCAGGAAAAGACGGAGTGGTTACTATTGAAGAATCGAGAACTTTCGGACTGGAAAAAGAAGTGGTGAAAGGACTGCAACTGGACAACGGTTATGTCTCTCCTTACATGATAACCGACTCGGAGAGAATGGAAGCTTCTTTTACCGATGCACACATTTTAATCACCGATAAGAAGATCTCTTCGGTAAATGAGATTGTTCCTATTCTGGAAAAGCTTTCACAGGGAGGACAGAAAAATCTCGTTATTATTGCCGACGAAATAGAAGGAGAAGCCCTCGCGACACTTGTATTAAACAAGTTGAGAGGAGCATTTAATACTCTTGCGATTAAAGCTCCAGGCTTTGGGGAAAAGAAAAATGAAACCCTTAAAGACATTGCTGCTGTGTGTGGCGGACAGGTAATCTCTGAAGAAGTGGGATTAAAGTTGGAAAATGTGGAAGTTGCAATGCTCGGAATGGCCCGCAAAGTAACCGCAACCAAAGACAAAACCATTATTACCGAGGGTAAGGGAAATAAAAAGGATATTGAAAGAAGAATAGAGCAGATTAAAAAAGAGATAGAAGCCTCTACTTCCGACTATGAAAAAGAAAACCTCCAAAAGAGGTTGGCAAAGCTTTCCGGAGGAGTGGCCGTGATTAAAGTTGGAGCTCTTACCGAAGTGGAACAAAAAGGTCGCCAGCATAAAGCGGAAGACGCTCTCTCTGCAACTCGTGCCGCAATAGAAGAAGGGATTGTTGCCGGAGGAGGAGTTTCTCTTATCAGAGCTCTCTCGGCGTTAGACAAAGTAAAGCTTGAAGGAGATGAAGCGACAGGTGCCTCTATTTTAAAAAAGGCTCTGGAGGCTCCTATGAGGCAGATTGCGGAAAATGCCGGAGTTGACGGATCTGTTGTTGTACAAAAGGTAAAAGAAGGAGAAGGAGCTTTCGGATTTAACGCAAAGACACTGGGGTATGAAGACCTTATTCAGGCCGGTATTGTTGACCCGACAAAAGTTGTTAGGGCGGCTCTTGAAAACGCAACGTCAGCTGCCGCAATGTTTTTAACAACGGAGTGTATTGTAGTTGACGCGGAAGAAGAAAAAGAGCAAGGAGGAGGAATGCCCGGTGGAATGGGTGGAGGAATGCCCGGTGGAATGGGAGGAGGAATGATGGGAATGTAATTTGACTAAACCTGCCCAATTAAGCATTGCAGGGTCTGACCCTGCAATGACGGACGGTCCAAAAACACCGCAGATTACCTTCTGTGGTGTTTTTGCAAAATAGGGCAAAATGTACTAAAATACAGGCGTCGATTAGAAAAAAATAATTAAAAAAACAAGAGCATGGAAACAACAACAATTATTATTATCGCTGTCGCAGCAGTTGTTTTGTGGGTAATTTGGGCTTATAACAGGCTGGTAAAGCTAAGAAACAGGACTAAAGAAGCTTGGGCGGATATTGATGTCCAGCTCAAGAGAAGATATGACCTTATTCCCAATTTAGTAGAAACGGTTAAAGGTTATGCTTCTCATGAAAAAGGGGTTTTTGAGAATGTTACCAAAGCAAGAGCGGAAGCGTTGAAAGCCGAAGAGACGGGAGACCCCAAGAAAGTTGCTGCCGCTGAAAATCAGCTTTCGGGAACTCTGAAAAGTCTTTTTGCCGTTTCAGAAAATTATCCCGATCTTAAAGCTTCAAGCAACTTCATGGAACTTCAAAAAGAGCTAAGAGACACGGAAGACAAGATTCAGGCCGCAAGAAGATTTTATAACCGCAATGTCCGCGACCTTAACACGAAAATGGAGATGTTTCCCACAAACCTTATTGCCGGATCATTGAAGTTTGAAAAACAAGATTTCTTCGAGATAGAAGACCAGAAAGAAAGAGATAATATAAAAGTAGAGTTCTAGACTTTAAAAAAGAGTTCGGGTTGTACAACTTGCTTTAAGGCCCGTTCTCGTTTTATTGTATTATGTCTACCCTTTACACCCAATCAGAAAACAATGTTTATAAGACGTATGCCTACTTGCTAGGATTCGTTCTCCTTGTTATCGGCATAGGATGGATGATGAGCTGGTATTACGGGAATGTAATTATTCTTTATATCGCTCTCGGGTTTTCGATTATCACCAGTCTTTATTCTTACTGGAACTCGGACAAGATAGTTCTTAGGCTTACCAAGGCGAAGGCGGCAACAGAAGAAGAGTACCCCGAACTTCACCGCATTGTGGAAAATTTGGCAATCTCCAACGGGTTGCCCAAACCCCGTCTTTATATTTTAGAAGACGCCCAGCCCAATGCGTTTGCTACCGGACGCAATCCCGAAAAGGGAGTAATTGCCGTAACTACGGGGCTTTTGGGGAGACTGGAAAGAGCTGAGATTGAAGCGGTTTTGGCGCACGAGCTCGGGCACATCGGAAACAACGATATTCTTATTTCTTCTATCGTGGTAGTGCTGGTCGGGACGGTGGTGCTTATTGCGGATTTCTTTTTTCGCACTGCTTTTTTTGGTAGAATGGGAGGGAGAGACAAAGGAGGCATTGTTATATTGGTCGGAGCGGTGGTTTTTATAATTCTGGCGCCGATTCTGGCGCAGATTATGAAGCTTGCCATTTCCAGAAAAAGAGAATATTTGGCGGACTCCACTGCCGCGCTTACTACCCGCTATCCGGAAGGATTGGCCAGCGCCTTGGAGAAGATAAGCAGTGATCCGAACCAGCTCAAAACCGCCAACGACGCCACTGCGCACCTTTTTATTGCAAGCCCCTTTCGCGGAAAAGAGAAAAAAAGCTGGTTCCGAAAGCTGTTTATGACACACCCCCCAATAGAGGAAAGAGTTAAAGCGCTAAGGGCAATGGATTCCGAAGGTTCCTAACAACCTGTTGTAGGGTTAGACCCTGCAATAGCGAAATTAAAAATTAATATAAAATATATGAACTGTCCAAAATGTGGAGAACAATTAAAAGAAGATCCCTTTAAAGGAATAAAAGTGGATTCTTGCTCCTCTTGCAAGGGGTACTGGTTTGAAAAAGGCGAACTTCGTAAAGCGAAAGACAAAGAAGAAGAAAAACTAAACTGGATGGATGTTGATCTTTGGGAAAATGAAGAAAAGTTTAAGATTACCAAAGACAAGCTTCTTTGCCCCGATTGCGGACTCCCACTCTATGAGGTAAATTACGGAGACTCAAACATTAAAGTGGATGTTTGTAATATGTGCGAAGGAATATGGCTTGATGAAGGGGAGTTTAAGAAAGTGGCAAAATATTTAAAAGACAGGGCGGGAGACAAGATAATGAACGAATACTTTAAAACATTGACAGAAGAAGTGGGAGAGTTGTTCCTCGGCCCGGAATCTTTACAAGAAGAGGCAAAAGACGTTCTTACCGTGCTTGGTCTTCTAAAATATCGTTTTGCAGGAAAACATCCTTTTATTTCTGACGTAATCTCTAAAATTCCCAAAGCGTAAAAGGTTTTTTTAGTGTGGCCTTTATATTCACAGGAGGGAAAAAAAGAAAAATAATAATTTAGGCTGGTGTTTTACAAAGTATTCTTTCCCGATAATAAGAGATGTTAGAAAAATACTTCTCTGTAATGGAATTAATCCACGGGGAAAAGATAGAAGAGTTTATTTGTATGCTGTTCCAGAAATAAGAAGATTTATGGAAAAAATAGGATCTTCTAATCCAAAAAATATTAATAAATATAATTATTATATGGATCATTTTTATAATTATGAGTGGAAAAAGTTTGCCAAAAAAGAAAAATAATTGTAAGGTGTGGCTTGTCTGGCATCTGTGTTTAATTTTATGGAGGGATGCGCCGAATGGTAAGGCACTCGCTTGGAAAGCGAGCGGGCTTTCTGCCCTTGCAGGTTCGAGTCCTGTTCCCTCCGCAAGTGAAAGATCCTCCTCCTTCATTACTTTTTAGAAGAAGGAGGGGTCGGATAACGGCTATTCCACCTGTTTCGAAAACAGGCGCCCGCAAGGGCTTGTGGGTTCGAATCCCACCCCCTCCGCACAGAAGTGAAAATTCGACAAGCTTTTTCTAAAAGAAAAAGCTGTTTTGCAAGGCAAGGCGAGTTTCTACTTCTGGGCTCCGTCATTTTTTAATATGAGGGAAAAGAGGCTTTGTTGTGTAATATTAGCAAAGTATAGTAGAGTGACGAGTAACAGAAAATTCTGCACTTAAACTTTGAAAAATGAAACTACTCCACCTCTTCAAACTCTATCTCCATATCTTCCATATCTTCAGGACTTATCATTGGCGCCTGCTCTCCAGGAGAGTCTATTTCTTCAAGCTCCAAGCTTTCTTCTGTTATAAAGACCTCTATATTCGCTCCTTCCTTCATTTCCCCCAGCTTGGCAAAAATCAAGGGATGTACCTGCTCTTGAGCTAGGCTCTCTTTTATTTCCCCTTTTATTTCTTCGTAGGCGGGGGTTTCTTCTGCTCCCCCTATACCCCCTAATTCCTCCACTTGCCTAATATATTCATCGTAAGCCTCTTTGACCTGCTCCTCGGTAATTTCCACATCTTCCGCATAAGCGTCAATGAGATTCATTATCAAAACCTCTTTTTCTAAGAGGTCCTCCAGTTCCTCACGATCTTCAATGCCTTCTGCATTGAGGTGCTCAAGGAGTTCCTCTTCCGTTTGAAGACCCAGCATTCCCATAATCTCTTCTACATGGTCATCAATATCTTCTTTGGTAACCTCTATTTCTTCGTCAATGGCGTGTTCTATTAGGAGGGCCTCCTGAACAAGCATTTCTACGGTATTTTCTTTTACCTCTTCTTTAGTAACTTCCATCCCTTGCATCTGTATCTCCCGGGCTACCCGTTCGAAGGTTTGCTCAAACTCTTCAAAAGTATAGGTAATCCCGTTTACCCTGAGGGCCACATCCTCTTCCTTCTCTGCCTCTTCCCTTTCAAAAAAAGAGAATTCACCTTCGTCTATAAGGGTTTGTGTAAAAGCTATTCCGGCAAAAATTACGAAAATTATAATAAGCCAAAATGCCAGTTTTCCAATTAATTTTTTCATATTTTAACTTTTAAACTAATAAATTACTTCTTCTCACGGGAAACCGTAACACGGAAGACTATAATTATCAACCACCCCCCCCCATATCCTCTCTGATATATAAACGAAACCACCCCGTTTTCTTCAAGGTGGTTTTTCTTCTTTGTGCGAACCCCTTTTTTATAAATCACTCACAATAGCGTTCTCGAACGCCTCTTTCTAGTTTACATAGGTCGGACCTCTGGGATTTTTATAAAACCTCTCGTATTCTTTAGCTATTTTCTCAACAGAAAATCTTTCTTCAACCGTTTTTTGCATTATTTGTTATAATTTTTTATCTTTTTCCCAATTTCAAAGAGAGTGGGATTTCTTGTTCCTATCTTAAAGAGATTTTCTATTAAATCTCCTCCTGCATATCCGGCAATAAGGGCAAAAGAAAGCGGAGCGGTGTCAATTTCCAAAAAAAGGTGAGCCACATCTTTTGCCACCCATGCCGCCACATAACCGACTATTCCGGAGAGCAGTACGCTTCCCAAAAAGTAAAAAGGTCTTATCTCAACATCTTTGTACGAAGTGATGTATTTAACAAGACCAACTCCTCCTCTGAGGATTCCTCCTACAAAACCGGCGATTAAAAAAGACATATATTGTTTACTTAATAATTATTGCAGGGTCTGACCCTGCAATGCTTTATAATTGGTGTTTGGTGACTTTATAAATTTCCTCCAAATACTTTTTAATAACTATTTTTTCATCAAACTCTTTTACCACTTTCTCTCTAGAGGCTTTTCCAAACCTTTCTCTTAAATCTTTATCTTTAATTAGTATCTCTAGTTTTTCTGCTAAGTCTTTACTGTCTCTTTGCTTTACAAAGAAACCATTTACATTATCTTCTACAACCTCTCTGCACCCAGGAGTATCAGTTGTTATTAAAGGGAGGGACATCGATCCTGCCTCAAGGAGAGACTTAGGAGTCCCTTCCCTATAAAGAGAGG
>PWKU01000026.1 GCA_003559635.1 Candidatus Nealsoniibacteriota bacterium
ATACGGATTATATTCATGCAGATGCATGGGAATCAGCAATGTTAGGAGACTCCCGAACGAAAATTAATCTTTCGATTAGCGAAACAGAGCAGGGTGTAAGAGTGGTTGCAAATATGGTGTATGAAAGAAAGGAAACATTTGGTGGATGGAGACAAGCATCATTATTTGGCTCAACAGCCCGCTCGATGTACGATGATGTTTTTGAGGGTATAGAAAAGTATTTAAAATAATAAATGGCTGAGTAAACAACGGCTCACACATAGCGATGACCTGCTTGAGCGGGACACTCAAGGCTCACAGGGTCTGTACACGGGTGTGTTATTGTTCTACTCTACAGGCGGCACAAATTTTGAAATCATAAACTATGAAATGTGCATTATGTTTAGAAGAAGCTGATTTAGTAAAATCACATATATTGCCAGAGTTCTTCTTTAAAATGATTGTCGAGGGCCACGCTATTCCCCACCTTAGGGCCAAAAGTATTCCCCACCCCTTTCGGTGGTTTAGCGTTTTGATTTCATTTGCACAATTAAGTTATGAGTTACATAATTCATAATCAAGTTCTGTTTGTAAGTGGGGAGAACTTTTTTCTATACGATTCACCCTTAATGACAATCTGATGGGCATTGTGAGCCAGCCTATCCATGATTGCGTTTGCTATGACCGGATCGGGAAAAACTGAAGTCCAATCCGAGAGGGCTCTATTGCTTGTTAAGATAAACGATTTAGTGTTATATCGGGCATCAACGATGGCGTAGAAGTATTCAGCATGAGTTTGACTGATTTTCTTAAAGGCAAAATCGTCAATGATGAGTAAGTCAGTTTTATTAAATTTCTTCATAAGTTTTTCGAACGTATTGGTGATATCCACAGTCTGGATTGTTCTGAAGAAATCACCAAATGAATAAAACGCAACGGTAAAATGTTTCCTGCACGCGGCGTGTGCCAGGGCTTGTGCAAGATGTGTTTTACCGGTTCCGGTCGGTCCCAGAAAGATAATGTTTTCAGCCTTTTCGATGAAGCGGCATGTTGCAAGTTCCCGAATCTGTGCTGCATGAATTGAACGATTGAATGTGAAATCAAAACTTTCGAGCGTTTTCTGCGCCTGTATGTTTGCGTTCAATATCAATCGTTGTAGTTTTCTGTTACGTCGTGTATCGAGCTCGTCTGTAAGAAGCATAGTTAACAACTCAGAGTACGAGAGCTGGTTCTGTTCAGCTTCTTTAATCCGGTGTTCGAGCGTATCGGCTGCGCCGGAAAGTTTGAGCGAACTTAGTTGTGTTATCAGTTGTGCTGTGTGAGCCATATTATATTACTCCTTTGTAGTAAATAGTACCGTTTGATTATAGTAGTCATCAGGTCGAATGAATGACTGGGTTTCATCTGAAAGTGGAAGCTCCATTGTTAATTCTTCTTGTTCTTCAATCAAGCGTTCGATGATTTGTTTAAAGTATTTGGGCGTCATAGAGCCATCGAAAAAGAGAGCGATTCCGGCGGCTTCTTCAACGTGTACCAGATCATATTTATTTGTCATAGAGATGAGGCCCTGTGCACATCGAAGTTTAATAAAAGCGTGCTGCTGAAGCAAGTTGGTAATGAGTTTTTTAAAGTTATTGCCAACGGTACCGGCTTTCTCGATAAGTTTTCGATGCAACCCTCTATCGAGCACATACTGCATGTTCTCGGGGAAGTCAGCAGGATCGGTTTGTCTATATTTGCCGGGTGGTGCAATAGCATGAGTCTTTATAATTTGCTCATTGTGATAGATTTCAACGGTTTTTGAGGTTACTTTTACCATAACTTTCTTCCCAACATAGGGATGAGGAACTGAGTATGCTTTCTTGTTTACTTGAATGTAATGATCCGGATGAACCGTTGCTTCTTTCCAGACAGCAGGCTGATATCGCTCAGCAGGGAGAGGCAGAAGTGCAGGTTGTTCGATATCGGTGAATACCTGCATTGGCTCGAGCTTGGTTGTACCGTGTTTTCTCGTTCCATAGGTATAAACAAGCCAGTCGAGTATTGTAGTATTTGCGATGTTGAGTGTGAGTGAACTATTCGAGACAATCATTTTCTTAAATTGATCTTTGATTGTTTGTGCATCGCGTTCGACTTTTGGTTTATCTTTTGGCGTTGCTACCCGGGCAGGATCGATAAAACATCCGTAGTATTCAGCCATTTCACGATAGGCTCTGTTGAGTTTTGGATCGTACAGATCGGGTTTGATAACCCCTGCTTTGAGATTATCAATGACTATCGTATGTGCTACACCGCCAAAGAACTGAAACATTTTCACGTGAGATTCAACAAAGCTTTGTTGTGTTTGTTTAAAGGTAAACTCGGTATATTTATGACGGCTGTGAGACAGAGTACCAATAAAAGCGTATACAACTCGTCTTTTCTTCGATACAGGGTCATAGAGTAAACCAACTTTTACGTAATCGATTTGAATCTGCTGTCCTGGTTCGGTCTCGATACGGCAGGTTGACTTATCGGGGTAGAGTTGGTAATGAATGCTCGAACAGTACCGTTTAAAAGACGTGTAACTGACATCTGCAAGCTCAGGATGCCTGTCGATGAGAACTTCAAATGCGTGTTTCGCTTTTAAAGGATGGGTTTTATCGGTCACCAACTCCACTAATTCATTGTGGTATTTTTTGAGCTTTTCTTGTTTTGACCGGGGACAGCCAGTATGTTTTTCGACATAATCGTTAAAATATCCAATGGCGTTTTCTTTGCTTTCAAAAACGTGAGGATTTTCGTGTGCAATTTTTATAAACTTACGCACGGTTTTTCGGTCATATCCCAGCCCTCGCTTTATAGCAGAGAGATTATGACCTGTTTTATAGCGTCGAAGTATTTCCCAAATGTCCATAGCTGTTATCTCTTTATATGCCATTGCTTCTCCTTAATGAATGATTTCTGTCTACGGAGAATAAGTTGGCAAATATTTAAAGATTTACAACCGTTAGGGGTGGGGAATGTTTTGGCCCTGCCTGGGGAAAGTTATGGCCCTGAGACTGGGGAAAGATATGGCCCTGGAGCCGTTTTTAGTGGGGAATGCGTGCGGCCCTCGACACGATAACGATATACTTTCTTTTTCAAGTACTTCCCCGTAGGTGTTTCGCAGAATTAGGATATATTCTGATAGAAATGACTGCCAAACACCCTCATTTTGTACATTTCTTTTTAATTTTA
>PWKU01000038.1 GCA_003559635.1 Candidatus Nealsoniibacteriota bacterium
GGTGAAAATCTGAGACAGAAATATGAGTATTTATAGTTTTGGCTACCAGTTGGGTACAATTTAAACTGTAATATTTGTAATAATTCGATGCCTGATATATAAGTTAAAATCATCAGATTTTGCTTATTTCGAGTAATGGCTCTAATACGTAAGAAAAATACGATCACAAGAGAGATTTATATCATTAAAGTACTGCAGGTGTTTGCAGCAGTAGCTGTTTCTGTTTTCATGTTTTTATCATGTTCAACTAAATCTGATTCGGTTTATACGCTTACCACATCAACAGATCCGGCAGCATCTGGCATAGTTACGCCCTCACAAGGTGGGTTTGACAAGGGGTCTGAAGTAGAAATTACCGCATCTGCAAATGAAAATATGGTTTTCAGCGGTTGGAGGGGGGATTTTGTGGGCAGCGAAAATCCCGCTGTGATTACCATGAATTCCGATAAAAATATCATAGCCTTTTTTGTTGAAAAGCAATATTCTCTCAGCATCCAGATTGAAGGTGAGGGCACCGTTACGGAAAGGATTCTCCGGGAAAAATCAACAGAATATGGTCAGGGAACTTTTGTTGAGTTAACGGCCATTCCTGCTGAAGGATGGAGACTGGCGGAATGGAAGGGAGACCTCTCCGGTTCAGAAAATCCGAAACAGTTTGTCATCAACAGTCCGAAAGAAGTTACTGCTGTTTTTACCGAAGAATCGGAAGAAAGTACTTTCAATCTCGCTGTGAATGTTGACGGGGAAGGCTCCGTGAGTATCGATCCCGAACAGGATGAGTATGAATCCGGAACGACGGTTGAGCTGACGGCTGTCCCTTCCGATGGCTGGGAGTTTGTGGAATGGACCGGAGATATCAATTCTTCCCAGGCTTCGGTTGAAACCACGATGGATTCCAATAAAGAAGTTACTGCTGTATTTGCTGAAGAGCCGGAAGAACCCGAAGAGATCAGATATAATCTCGCTGTGAATGTTGATGGTGAAGGCTCCGTGAGCATCGATCCCGAACAGGATGAGTATGAATCCGGAACGACGGTTGAGCTGACGGCTGTCCCTTCCGATGGCTGGGAGTTTGTGGAGTGGACCGGTGATATCAACTCTTCCCGAACTTCGGTTGAAAGCACGATGGATTCCAATAAAGAAGTTACTGCTGTATTTGCAGAAGAGCCGGAAGAACCCGAAGAGATCAGATATAATCTCGCTGTGAATGTTGACGGGGAAGGTTCCGTGAGCATCGATCCCGAACAGGATGAGTATGAACCTGGAACGACGGTTGAGCTGACGGCTGTCCCTTCCGATGGCTGGGAGTTTGTGGAGTGGACCGGTGATGTCAACTCTTCCCAAGCTTCGGTTGAAACCACGATGGATTCCAATAAAGAAGTTACTGCTGTATTTGCTGAAGAGCCGGAAGAACCCGAAGAGATCAGATATAATCTCGCTGTGAATGTTGACGGGGAAGGCTCCGTGAGCATCGATCCCGAACAGGATGAGTATGAATCCGGAACGACGGTTGAGCTGACAGCAACCCCGTCCGATGGCTGGGAGTTTTTGGAATGGACCGGAGATATCAATTCTACTCAAACTTCAGTTGAGCTGGTCATGGATTCCGACCAAGATGTAACCGCGGTTTTTGATGAAATCTTGTATGATTTAACCATCAATATTACGGGTATTGGCACAGTAAGCATCAGCCCTGATATAGATGAGTTTGAACCCGGGACTCTTGTTGAATTAACAGCTGGGCCATCGGAAGGCTGGGAGTTTGATCAGTGGGAAGGCGACCTTACGGGTACAGCCAATCCTGCTACAATAACCATGGAGAGCTCAAAAGAAATTACTGTCCTGTTTATTGAACAGGAAACAGAGTTCTCGGGAGGAGATGGCACGTCGGAAAATCCCTACCGGCTTTCAACAGCAGAAGAATTACAGGAAATCAGTGAGTTTCCCGGGTCCCATTTTATACAGATTAATAATATAAATGCCGCTTCAACATCCGGATGGAATGACGGACAGGGATTTAGCCCTATTGGAAGTTCTTCGAATCCCTTTACGGGATCATTTAACGGAAACGGATTTGAAATCTCCGAATTAACCATAGACCGGGATGGAAATAATCATGTTGGGCTATTTGGGTTTACCGCAAATGCACAAATAAATAATGCAGGCCTTGTGAATGTAAATATCATCGGAGAGGATATTGTTGGCGGACTGGTCGGAACCAATAACGGCCAAATCAGCAATTCGTATGTAACTGGGTCCGTTTCGGGTGATGAAATGGTGGGAGGATTGGTTGGCATCAATAATAGGCAAATTATAAGTTCTCACTCAGAGGCAGCTGTTTTTGGTGATGATGAACATATTGGTGGACTGGCTGGAATTAATGGAAGCAGTGGAAATATTGCTGATTCATTTGCCTCGGGCAATGTGGAGAGTGATGATGAATATATTGGCGGACTGGTTGGAACCAACAACGGAGAAATCAGCAACTCTTATGCTACAGGTAGTGTAACCGGAGATGAATCGGTTGGGGGACTGGTTGGATCAAACAGCGGCAGTATTCTCAGCTCATTTGCAACCGGTAATGTCTTGGGTGATGATGACATGATTGGAGGCTTGGTTGGAGCAAACAGAAATAATGCCCGGATTATAAATTCCTACGCTACAGGAAGTGTATCGGGAGATGACGAAGTAGGTGGTTTAGCAGGAAGAAACTGGCCGAATGGTATAATTGCTACCTCTTATGCCATCGGAAGTGTTTCAGGAGATGATGATACTGGAGGATTTATTGGCTGGAACCAGGCTTCCTTAGATTCCTGCTACTGGGACAACCAGGCAGCTAATCAAAGCAGTGGAATTGGCCGTGGAACTCAGAACGGATTAACAGGGCTCACTACTTCAGAGATGACGGGTTCTTCTGCCGAAGACAACATGGCCGGTTTCAACTGGAACAGCGTCTGGAGAACTTCGGGGAGTTATCCGGTTCATCAATGACAGATTAAATTGTTGGCTCTATTCGAAGAAGAATATAC
>PWKU01000036.1 GCA_003559635.1 Candidatus Nealsoniibacteriota bacterium
CTGGGCGTCCATCTTCCTGTCGGAGGCCATGCACTTTGACGGCTACACGCGCCAGGGGGGCGCAGGGATGTATGACGGCAACGACATCGGTGTCATCTACATGGTGGGTCTTCCCCTGGCCATGGTGCTGATGCGGTCGAAAACGCGGCTTCTGCAGATCCTCGGAGCATTTACGATCCTGGGCATCCTCGCCAGTCTGGTCCTCACTGCCTCCAGGGGGGGCTTCCTGGGTCTTTTGGTGGGAGGGCTTGCCATCATAATCCTCTCGCCGGGGTGGAGCGTTATCCAGAAAATCCTCATCGTGGCGATTCCCGTATTCGGACTACTGGTCTTGGCCCCGGATGGATACTGGGATCAGATGGGGACCATCCTTAACCCACAGGATGACTACAACTTAACTTCGGACACCGGACGGGTAGCCATCTGGACCCGAGGGTTGGGGTACGTAGCGCAGTATCCGGTTTTCGGTCTCGGCCCGGACAACTTCGTGCGGGCCGGCTGGTTCATCTCGGATACGGGTCGGGCTGGCCTAGTTGGGGCGTCCATCCGAGACCAGGCACCTCACAATACATTCGTTCAAGTGTGGGCCGAGTTGGGAAGTGTCGGCCTGGGAATTTGGCTGGCCGTTCTAACTTATGGCACCATCGCACCGCTTCGTCTTCGGAAACGCATGCCCCGTTGGTGGCTGAGCAGCGGCACGTCAGATCAGCGGTTCCTTTATCTTTTGGTGAGCTATCTTCCGGCCTCGTTCATTGGATTTGCCGCTACGACGTTCTTCGTCTCCCATGCCTACACCCCCATTTTCTACGCCCTCGTGGCTATCCTGGCCGGAGCCACGGTGGTGGGTTGGCGAACTCTGAAGGAGGGGAGTGGTGGCCTCACCCCCCCTCACTTCCAGCGCCTGCGGCCTCCGGAAAGCTTGAGGTAGACATCCTGCACCCCCTCAGCCATGACAGCGGCATCGAACTGGCCAGCCCGATCCTGACACGCCTCTACGAAGCGTTGGAAGAACTTTCGCTGGAGGGGGAAGGTCCGAAGGAGTGATGCAAGAGCTTCTGCATCGCCTCCGGGATATACCCATCCCGTTTCTGCAGTCACGATCTCCGCTGCCCCTCCCTCCTGGGCCGCGATCACCGGCGTACCCGTGGCCATGCACTCGACCATGACCAAACCGAATGGCTCGGGCACGATTGAGGCATGAAGTCCGAAGTCGGCGGCGTTGAAAAGGTCGGGTATGTCTTCCCGGCGCCCAAGCCAGCGGATCTGTGGAGTGACTTTCCACTTCCGGGTGGTGGCCTCCAGTTCCCCCTGGTAGTCTAATCCGGTCTCGTCGTGCGCACCGGCGAAAGCGATGACGATCTGGCCGCGAATTTCGATGGGAAGTCGAGCCAAGGCCTCTAATACCACGTGCTGTCCCTTCCAGCGCCGAATGTTTCCCACCATGAGTCCAAGTATCTGATCGGGACGAACATCCAAGGCCCCTCGGATGACCTCAGGATTTCGACGGATCCGGGAGCGAATCCTAGCAGCATCGATTCCATTTTGCACCAAGGTAATACGGGATGAAGGAATCCCTTGGCTGATCAGAGCTCGCCGCATATACTCGCTCACGGCGATATAGTGGCTGTACGTTCGGGTCAAGCTTCGTCGCACTCGGCCCTCGATGGGACCCGCATCGCCCATGGCGCTAACGACGATGGGAACTCGACGCGCCCTTGCCGCTGGAAGCCAGTCGTAGAATGCAACCTGCGGCGAGTTATTGATGTGCACCAAGTCAATCCGGTGTCGCCCCAGAAAGCGGGCCCGGGTGGCTATCGCGCCAATCAGCCCCCCATACCGGATGAAGCGATTCGAAGCTCTGTACCGAGTAACCTCTCGACGGCGGAGGTCTTCGAGGACTTTCACATCGACTGAAAGCTGGCGGAGCCTGTCTGCTACTGGGTTATCCTGATAGAATAACACCACGGGCTCCACAAACCTGCGATCCAGGCGGCGGACGACATCCAAAAGGACCTGATGGGATCCTCCGATTGTCCCGTCTTCATTCACTTCCACAAGCAGAACTCTGAGGGGCCGGCCCGTAGATGATCTCGGGTATGGCTGAGGTAGCTCAGACATGGGGTGCGCTATGACTACACCAGAGCCGCGGACGATCCCTTACTAAGACAAGCGTAAGCGAAACTCCCGACCGCGTTCTGTTGCCCTTTGCCTTATTGGAAGTTTCCATCCCGCTACAGGTCGACCCGCATAGGACGTCGAATAAGTGCACCTTGGGCAAATGCGGCCAATCGCAAATTTCTAATCCAGCTTTGAACCGGGCGTCCAAGCATCCGACCGAATCGGTACAATACCTCCTGCTGGAGCGCATCACGCCAAACCCAGAGGGGCGGGGGGACCATCCGGGATTTCGGCATCTCCTGAAGCCTCATCAGAGCCAGTGATGCACCAAAATCATGGAAATATCTCCTCACATACGAGAGTGTTTGCATCCGGGGCGGAATCACATGTCGCACTCGCGCCTCCGGAACCCATGACCCCTTGTGGTTGTGCTGCAGGATCCGAGATACCAAATCGGCCTCTTCCCCGGTAAGGAGTTGCCCTCCCTTCCTACCCATCCGCTCATCAAAAGCAAATTTCCTTTGGACATCCATTCTGACTGCCATGTTTCCGCCGAATGGCAAGGGCGAATCCCCGAAAACAAACGGCCCAGGGCTCGGTTGACATAGGCCGAATACGCCACCGATCTCGTCCATGCCCTCCAAGATCCAGTTCGGGGGGGTCTCAAGAAATAGGGGCGTGATCGTCCCTCCAAATACTGCGGCGTCCGGCCAACGCACAAAGGCGTCGTAATAATGCACCATCCAGTATTTCTCCACCCGGATGTCATCATCA
>PWKU01000030.1 GCA_003559635.1 Candidatus Nealsoniibacteriota bacterium
AAGACAATGAAAAAGTATTTGAGCTTATTACTGACATTTTTAATTCCTGCATTCGTGTTCTATTCTTGTGTTGATGATGATGACCTTGATGTAAGGTACACCTTAACACTTCAAACCAGTCCTCCCGATGCAGGACAGCTCATTGGAGGAGGCACCTATTTAGAAGGAGAAACGGTTAACGTGCAAGTAACCCCTTATGATGGTTATGATTTCCTGAATTGGACAATTGGGGACGATGTGGTATCTGAAGAAACATCATTTACTTATACCATGCCTGCAGATAATGTTCAGATCATGGCACATTTTGAAACTACAGGCACGGGTACGCTCGAACTTGTACATTACTGGCACTTCAACGACGAAGAGATGACAGAGGACGGTGAAGTGTTTACTGACTATACGATAAATGGTGTGGCTGCTGGCTTTATTACTTATCCTGGCGATGGCGGAGCGATGGACTTCCGCTCGCACAGGGAAGGAGATGAAGTATCGAATTACAACCTCAGGATGAATCAACCCGAAGACGATGGTTCGGTGCTTCGCATGCGAAATCCATCGGTCAACAGGGAAGCACACATTGCGATTCCAACCACTGGATTTAAAGATATTGTTTTAACCTATGCCACAACCAGAACGGAAAATGGCAACCAAACACAGCAACTCCAGGTTTCTGCTGATGGCGGTGCCAGCTGGACAGATGTTCAGGATCCGTATTATGTTAATTCTCTCCGTGAGGGAGAAGGCTGGGCGGAAAGAAGGATCGTCCTGTCGGGAATTTCTGAAATAAACGATAACCCCAACGCCATGTTGCGTATTCTCTTCATAGGCGAAGGCAACGACAACCCAAGCGGCAACAACCGCTTAGACAACGTAAGCCTCGACGGCATTGCAATTGAATAAATAATATGTTTTTAGGTTGATTGGTGACTGATGTATCGAACGGGGTGCCGCCCTTATGATGCAAGGAGCATAGAGAGGGCGGCCCCGTCCAGCATCAGAATCAAAAAAGAGCAGTTGTAGGTGTAACGCGCTCTGAATTATAAAAACGATTAGTAAGGTGAGCCTGCTCCGAAAAATTAAGAAAGTATGATTATGCCACTAAGACACCAAGACACTAAGAACCACAAAAGGCTTATATTGGATAAGTTGCACTTTGTGAAACTTGGTGCTCTTAGTGTTTTTGTGGCTAAAAATGACTTTTCGGAGCGGGCTCATTAGTATTTTAAAAACGAAACTTATGAGCAAGGAAAAAATGAAGATTGGCGAAATATCGAAGCCTCGTTTTGAATTCCGTACGTTCGGTCAGGTCTTCGATGAACAGCACTACCGCATGTCGCGCCTCTCGGTGCCCGTGCCCGAAAAGGTATGGGAGCGCCACTCGCAGGAAATCTATATCCTGTCGCGCACCAACGACATCAACAACACCAAGATACGCGACGGCAAAATGGACATTAAAACCTATGTGCAAACCGTTGATGGCCTCGAACAATGGAACCCCCTGATGAAAGGCGAGTTCCCGATCGCGGCTGAGGTGTTGAAAAAAGAGGTTTTTCCGGCCTTCCAGGTCAAAATGCCTTCCCTGGAAAAGGAAACATACACCTATGAGGAATTCATTGAGATGATACAGGCCCACCCCGACCTGCAGGCCGTGCGCGTGAACAAAGAGCGTTACGGTTACATGGTTAACGACACCATCTGCGAGTTTGGCTACGTGCAGATCAATGGCGCACAGGTGGTAACCATCAATTCCGAATCCACGGAAGTGGATGACATCAAAAAAACATTAAAAGACGTTGGCCTCGAAGGTGTGGAAAACATCAATTACCTGCAGGCGATCAAGCGGGTGATCGGCATGATCAATAAGCCGTTGGCCAATGAGTGAAAGAGAGTTAGAGGTTAGAGGTTGACTTTAGAGACTTTAGAGACTTTAGAGACTTCAGAGACTTTAGAGACTTTAGAGACTTTAGAGACTTTAGAGACTTTAGAGACTTTAGAGACTTTAGAGACTTCAGAGACTTAAGAGACTTAAGAGGGTAACTAAAACCAGCAAAGAATAACAAACAAAAAACAAAAATAATAGCATGGCACAGGAAATAGAAAGAAAATTTTTGGTGAAGGGCGATTTCAAGCCGGAAGCCGTGAAGCAGACCCGGATCATACAAGGTTATTTGTCGTCGGTGCCGGAGCGGACCGTCCGGGTGCGGGTTAAGGGCGATAAGGGCTTTTTGACCATCAAGGGCATTGGCAGCGAATCAGGTGCCAGCCGCTACGAGTGGGAAAAGGAGATTAGCGTGGCCGAGGCCGAAGAGCTGCTCGCCATTTGCGAGCCCGGCGTCATCGACAAGATACGCTACATCGTCAAATCAGGTGAACACGCTTTCGAGGTGGATGAGTTCTTTGGTGAGAACCAGGGTCTGATCGTGGCAGAGGTTGAGCTGAAGTCGGAAGAAGAGGCCTTTGAGAAGCCCGCATGGCTCGGCGAAGAAGTGACCGGCTACACAAAGTATTACAATTCAATGTTGATGAAAAACCCATACAAACACTGGTGATTGACGATTATCGATTATCGATTACCGATTGTCGATTACCGATTGTCGATTGTCGATTGTCGATGTGGTAGAGGTTTATACATGGTTTGGTCGAGCCACCCGTACACACAGGGCTTGTCCCCGTACACACAGGGCTTGTCCCTGTGTACCGAAATATAACTAAAAACTGAGCCTATTATGAGTAATCAAACTACCGATAAGCAGCATGAACCCATTCTGAATAACAACGATGTTGATCCGTTGGACATGCACAATTACCGGATTGAGCATTTGCCGAAGCGCGAAAAGACCGGTTTTGAGAAATGGCTGGCC
>PWKU01000044.1 GCA_003559635.1 Candidatus Nealsoniibacteriota bacterium
ATCAGCGCCTATGCCATGAAAAGTGGCATCAGACGACCGGTGCGCGTCGCGGGCGTCACACCCGATTACTTTGAAGTGTTCTTGCTGGGGTTGTCACGCGGCAGCATGTTCACCAAAGACCAGCTCCAGGACGGGGCGCCCGTAGCCATTATCGGCAATAACATCCGCGCCATCTTTTTTGGAAATACCGACCCCATCGGAAAACAGATCAAAGCCGGAAATAACTGGCTCACTGTGATTGGCGTGGTAGAAGACCGCATGGTAACCGAAGACGCTGTCAGGAGTTTGTGCGTAAGCGAATTCAACAATGTAATCTACACACCGGTACAAACCATGCTGCTAAGGTTCCAGGACAGGTCAGCAGTTAAGATAGACCAGATTCAAAGCATGCGGGTTCGTGGTGGCCGCGGCGGACGCATGATGATAACTGCCTCTGGCAACAACGACGAGGAAATAAAATACGAAAACTACCATCAGCTCGACAGGGTGGTCATCCAGGTAGAGACATCCGATCAGCTCACCCCAACTGCCGACGTAGTGCGCCGCATGCTCGTGAGGCGTCACAACAACGTGGAAGATTTTGAAGTGATCATCCCGGAGTTGCTCCTGCAGCAGGAACAGCGAACGAAGGATATATTTAATATTGTACTCGGTGCCATTGCAGGCATTTCGCTCATCGTAGGAGGTATCGGCATCATGAACATCATGATGGCCTCGGTGATGGAGCGAACCAAAGAGATTGGAATCAGACTGGCAGTAGGAGCTAAGAAAACCGACGTGGTCTTCCAGTTTTTGTCAGAATCAACCCTCATCAGCGTCGTCGGCGGCATTATCGGCATATTCTTAGGCATCGGCCTTTCACGCGGCATCATGCAATTCACCGACATCCTCACCATCGTATCGCTCACCTCCGTGATCATCTCCTTTGGTGTAGCCGCCGGTGTAGGAATCATATTCGGGTATATGCCCGCCAAAAAAGCAGCCGCCAAAGACCCCGTAAGCTCATTGCGCTATGAATGATTTGCTGATTTGCTGATTTGCTGATGTGGTGATGTGTTGATTAGCTAATTTACTGATGTGATGTCGAAGTTCCGACCTCTGACTTCTGACTTCTGACTTCCGACTTCTGACTTCTGACTTCCGACTTCTGACTTCTGACTTCCGACTTCTGACTTCTGACTTCTGACTTCTGACTTCTGACTTCTGACTTCTGACCTCTGACCTCCGACCTCTGAATTCCGACTTCCGACTTCCGACTTCCAACCACAAATTTCTCGGATATCAGCGGTCATATTTCACCACCATTCCCACAGATTTACTATATTTGAAGATTGTAAACGAAACTATTGTTGAATCAAAAAAATAATGAAGATGAAGAAATTTGCGATAGTATTATCCGGTTGTGGTGTATTTGACGGCGCCGAGATCCACGAAACGACACTGGCGATGTATGCAATTGTAAAACAAGGTGCTTCTTACGATGTTTTTGCTCCTGACATGGAGCAGCATCACGTAATCAATCACCTCAAGGGCGAGGAGATGAATGAAAAGCGAAACGTAATGATTGAGGCTGCGCGCATTGCCAGGGGCAATGTAAAGCCGTTGGATCAATTCGACCCGGCTGATTACGATGCCTTGTTGTTTCCGGGCGGTTTTGGCGCCGCTAAAAACCTTTCCACCTTCGCCTTCGACGGCCCCAACTGCAAAGTGCAAGTTGATGTGGAAAAAGCCATCAAAGGCATGCACAAAGCCGGCAAGCCGATAGCCGCACTTTGCATAGCGCCTGTGCTGCTTGCCAAAGTGTTAGGAGATGTGAAGATCACCATTGGACAGGATAAGGGCACTGCCGAGGCTGTTGTAAAAATGGGGGCTTCCCACGAAAACACAGATCACGGCGAAGTGCTGATCGACTCAGAGAACAAGCTGTTTACCACGCCATGCTACATGCTGGATGCCACAATCGCGCAAATCGGTGATGGCGCTGACAACGTGGTGCGGGCGGTGTTGAAAAGCATTGCCTGATCAGGCAAATTGTCATTCACTTTTACTGGCATGCAAAATTGCTATAGTCCTGCTGTAAACGGATGGCTATGATCAAATTTTTCGCTGAAAACGAGCTCTGCCATTGGCTTGCGCTCACGGGGCTGACGCTCCATATCGGCAAAATCCGGCTTAAGCTTTTCAGGGGCATCCTGGTATCCTATCGCTGACATCACCAAGGGATCAAAATCTTCGGGAATGTTAAACAGTTCGCGGGCTTTATCCTTACTAAAACCACCCATCTGGTGCGACTTAAGGCCCTCTGCCTCAGCCTGCAAGGTGAGGTAAGCCATGCCTTGACCCACATCGTATTGATAAACGGAGTTGTTGCCGCCTTTCGAAGATAACTTGTTTCCGATGGCAAGCACCAGAACAGGTGCAGTAGTTGCCCATATCTGGTTAAACTCAACAAGGCAATTAAAAAGTTTTTCGTAAGTTTCGTCGCCCTTAACCCCCACAATAAAACGCCAGGGTTGTTCATTAAAGCTCGACGGTGCCCAACGTGCGGCCTCTAAAATGCGCAAAAGCTGGTCTTCGCTCACTGCTTTGTCAGAGAATGAGCGCGGACTCCAGCGATTCTTGATTACAGATTGTATTTCTAATTTGGTAATTGCAGGTTTTTCCATAATGTATATTTTTGAGGGATTCTAAAAATTAGATTTTTCAAGGCTTGCGATTGAGCTAAAAGCGAAGTTTACTAAAGTAAATGAGCATTTTAGCGAAAGAGCGTAACGCAGAAAAAGCAATTTTTAGAAGCTCCGATTTG
>PWKU01000040.1 GCA_003559635.1 Candidatus Nealsoniibacteriota bacterium
AATTCGTGATGACTCTCTTTACTACAAAGGAACACTTCCCGCAGAAATTCAAGGCCAAAAACTGTAATTTTAAGTCCCGAAATTAATTCAAAAAAGTGACATCTCTCGGAACAATGTAATCCTTCCCTCCAGTGCAAAATTTTTATCCTTAGAAGAAAAGACAAAGTTTTACTCTTTTAGAGACTAGAGCTAAGAAAATTCACATCTAATTATTATTGATATAAAAATCCCGCCAGAGGTCTTGCGACATGGCGGGAGTGTAGTGTGCATGCTTGTAGTCTTTTGGCCTATTTTTAAACGGGCCAGAAAAAGTGTACTAACGCCACCACTGCTAATACATAAAGTAGCCAGTGGACTTCTTTTGCTTTTCCTGAGACCAGCTTCATCACCGGAAAAGCGATAAATCCTACAGCAATGCCATCGGCAATGCTGTAAGCCAAGGGCATTATGATAATTGTCAAAAATGCCGGGAAAGCCTCTGTAAAATCGCTAAAATCAATTTTCATCACGGAGGCCATCATCAACACTCCAACAACAATCAGGGCTGGAGCCGTAGCTTCGGCAGGAACCAATCCTGCCAACGGAGCCAAAAACAACATCAGGAAGAACAAAAGCCCCGTTACAACCGATGTAAGCCCTGTTCGTCCCCCTTCCGAGATGCCGGCGGTTGATTCGATGTACGTAGTAACGGTACTCGTTCCGAGGAGAGACCCCCCAGCAGTACCGACTGCATCAACAATCATGGCTTTATTCACTTTCGGCAGTCTTCCCTCTTTGTCTAAATATCCTGCTCTCTCGCCTGTACCCAAAAGGGTGCCCATTGTATCAAAAACATCGACAAACACAAAAGAGAAGATAACAAAAAACGGAATAGCAAGCGCGGCTCTTAAGTCAAGTTGCATGAAGGTTGGCGCCATGCTGGCCGGAGCACCAAAAATGTCACCCAGCCCAGTAGGCCATGGCTGGAATCCCATAATAAAGCTAATTACTGTCGTGAGAAGAATTCCAATCAAGATAGCTCCCCTCACCTTGCGGGCCATCAAAACGGCAATCAGAAGAAGACCAATCAGTGAAAGCAACGGACCCGGGGCAGTAAGATCGCCAAGAGTCACTTGAGTTGCTTCATAGCCGACAATTACACCGGCATTTTGTAGTCCGATAAAAGCAATGAAAAGCCCTATTCCGGCGGCTACCGCACTTTTTAGGCTACGCGGTACAGCGGCATCAATGTGTGCTATTGCTCCCGAAACAGCAAGAATAAAAAACACCACTCCGGAAATAAGCACCGCGCCAAGGGCAGCCTGCCATCCATACTGAGCAGCAACAACAAATGCAAAGAAGGCATTCAAGCCCATCCCACTAGCCAGGGCAAATGGATAATTGGTGAATAACCCCATAAAAATGGTAGTCACACCGGCAGCAATAACCGTAGCGGTCATCACCGCCCCAAAATCCATCCCTGCCATGCTGAGAATAGAGGGGTTCACGAAGACGATGTAAGCCATCGTCATAAAGGTAGTAATCCCCGCAATAATTTCCGTCTTAATATTGGTGCCACTCTCTTTCAGTTTAAAAAGCTTTTCCACAACAAACCCTCCTTTAATTGTTTTTTCTTCTTTCCCTTCTCCACTTTCTGGCTTGGATTGTTTAATGTACCATCTCCTTTCCCTCTTCAGTACGCAAAATTATACAATATTATGGTAAAAATACAAGTACAAGTTTTGGAGATATATCTCATGACTTTTCTCTACTTATTGTCGTTCTCTTGCTAACCAAAAAATAATCCCGTACGTTAGTACGGGACTTATGCCTTATAATTTCTTTATATCTTTAATACCAGTTCCCTACTCCCTTTTTCTCAACGGGAAATACCGCTCTTTAGATAAACCAACTGTCCAGAACTGTCATAAACTGGTTGATTGTTGTACCAATAAAGGAGGCCACAACTATTACACGGATATGCCGAAGCGCGAATACCTCCAGATTTTACCGCGAGAGAAACAAACTTTTCTTTCTGAATCTTTCCAGAACATTTCTCACTTCTACAATTCATTCTATTCACCTCATTATATTTAGTCGTCTCGCTAATAAAGAACTGTTTTTGAACAAGTATCCCCCCCTTCTTGTATATGATACAATGATTTTATAAAAATACAATAACCCAAAACGATATATCTAATGGTAAAGCTGCTAAAACTCAGATTACTGCTTAGTAAAAAACCCTCTTAACGAGGGTTTAAGTTTCGCTGAAAATAAGATTACAGGCTGATTTCCAGCTTTTCAGATATCTCATTAAAGCGTACCATTGTGTCTTTCTCTGATTTTTCAAGGCTTACCGGATTCCAAATTTCATAGTATCGTCCACAATCGACAATCAAGGCTTCTTCCTTGATATTTGCGAACAGTTTTTCCTCCTCGGAGACAAAAAGCAATTTACCTTTCCTGTCGGGCAATACAAAGAGGCATCCTTCCCCAACCTTCTTAACAACGCCCGGGGAAAAGCCTTTCGGTAGGAGAATAAGATTATCGATAATCTTTACCTGATAGCGCTTGAACATACTTTTCCACCCCTTACAAATGTACATTTTCCTCCTTTTTTCTATTTTGCCTCAAACCAACACATTGAGCAAACTTTCCGCCTGCCTTTCATCAAATTCTTTACACAAATAAAAACCCGAAAAATCAGGTGTATCACATGTATCTGAACCTAGACAGCTACCTGCGTAACGTTTATTCGGAAATCACTCAATTTCTCTAAGAAAAAGACCCTCATCTGAAAGGGTCCTATAAAAGAACTTAATGTGCTAAAAGCGATTTCCCTACCTACCCGGCACTATAACTTACCGGGAAAATCTTTCTTCCCTTATTCTCCCGCATTTGCAAATGTTCGGGAGAGAACTTCTCTCATTTTCTTAATTACTTCTTTTTCTTCCTTGATTAGCATTATCCTCTCCCTTTCTACCATAAGTTGAACCAACCCTTGTCCGGACATAAACAACATTTTAAGGCTAATCAACAAGCTGAAATTCGCTTGCCAGCGCTCGAGCCGCTTTTACCTCATCTTTCCTACTGACTATCACAAGTATAGTTATGTTAGAAGAGGAAAACGATTCAACATTAGCATTGGCACGACGGTGAATAGCATCAAAAACTCTGTAAAAATAATTTGGCTTCTCCTTCATTAAAGGGCAAACCAGGGCCAGCCCCGATACCGAAACCGGATCACTGATTTCTCTAATCAAGTCGGTGTTTTCCTTAACACTTCTGAGTCTTGCCATTATTTTTTCTTTGTCTTCTTCAAGAAAAAACAAAGTAATATCTGCGGACTTTTTATTGGTGCTTTGTGCACTGTCCACGATATTAATATCGCTTAAACCCCCAAATATGCCGGCGGCGGCTCCCGGTTTATTCGGGATGCCATAAAGCTTAATCTGCTCCGCTCGCTGGACAACAAGTCCTGTTTGATCTTGAGTTTCCATTTCCTCAACCCCGCCACCCGAGCAAACAAGGGTTCCGCCGGTCGACTCCCCTAAGCTGGAAGAAATACAAACCCAGATCTTTACTCCCAAATTCAGAGCAAGTATTATAGATCTGTCTGTGAACTTTCCTTTACCAACTCCGGTTAATCCAATCAGCCGATTATAGGAAACCCGATCGAATCTTCTTGCATTGGGAACAATCCGAGGATCTACAGTGTAGATTCCATCCACATCCGTAAAATTCTTGCAGTAGTCAGCCTCTAAAGCAGCTGCTATGGCGATAGCCGTTAAATCGGAACCTCCTCTGCCAAGAGTAACTATGCGATTTGTTTTTTCGATTATCCCCTGAAATCCGGTTACGACTACCACACAATCCGTTTCCAGCAAATCTTTAATTATTCCGACATTTCGAACTCCCTTAATCCTTTTCTCTTCATCTGTTTCTAGTTTAATATCCCTCCCCGTAAGACATTCAGCTCTTTTTCCCAGCCCATTAATGGCTGCTGTTAGAAAAACAGCTGTTCTCTCTTCCCCTGTTACAAGCAACCTGTCCATTAACTCCTCCGGCGGTTCTTCGCCGGAAACCTTTTTCATATCACCGATTAAATTATCAGTCTCCTTTCCCATGGCTGATACCACCACAACAACTTTTTCCTTTTTTGACACTTCTACCACATGTTTTGCAACCGTTTTTATCTTACCGACTGAGCTTAATGAACTTCCTCCATACTTTTCCACTATCAACAGGACAACCTCCTTTTATAAATGCCATTGTTTAAAGAACACAAGGTTTTATGATGCTTATTATAACACATAAATCTCTGAGTGTTAACTTTTGAATATCTTAAAAATTATTTTAAAGTGTGTTAGAATGAAACAAAAAAATGAAAATAATCATTCCTGGTCCTTGCGCCGCAGAGTCCAAAGAACAAATCAGGGCATCAATTAATGAAGCTAAAAAGAGAAAAATAAAATTCTTGAGGGTTCCGCTTTGGAAGCCAAGAACAAAGCCGGGGTTTGATGGAATGGGAGAAAAAGGAATTGAATTACTTCTAGAGGCAAAGAAAGCAAAAATTATTCCAGCAACGGAAGTGATGACACCGGATCATGTTAGGGTAGTTTTAGCGTCTGTCCCCGATTCCGAGATTATTTTTTGGCTGGGAGCGCGTAATCAGAACCACTTTACTCAAAAAGAAATTGCTAATTTAATTTCTGAAAACAAAAAGGCTATTCTGATTATTAAAAATCAGCCATGGCCGAGTGAAGATCACTGGCTGGGAATTGTTGAACATATCAGAGAGACAAAAATAAAAGATAAAAACATCATTCTTTGTCACCGCGGATTCTTTCCGCCAGAAAAAAATCCTCGCAACTACAGAAATCTTCCCGATTGCAAAATGGCAATGAGTGTAAAGAAGAGAGTAAATTTGCCCATGCTATTTGATCCTTCTCATATAGGAGGAAGCGTCTCTAATGTTTTTGAGGTGATCAAAGAATGTAAAAGACACTCATTTGACGGGATGATGATTGAAGTGCATCCAAACCCCTCTCGAGCGACAACTGACAAAAAACAGCAACTGTCTTGGAGCGATTTTGACTCTATAAGAAATATCTAATCTCTCCCCTCTTGCCTTCTTTCGTTTTTATGAACTGTCTTTTCAAGAATATTTTGAAAAATAGATTCTACAAGCTCGCAGTTAATTTGCTCATCTTCAGCCCACTCTCTCCGCTGTTGAAGCATTGTTTCTTCCCTGTCCTTATCACGCATCGAAACACCATTTTCTCTCTTGTATTTACCAATCATATCGGTAACCGCAAATCGTTTACCTAGATTCTTTATTAATTCTCGGTCTATCTTGTCGATTTTTTTACGCATTTTTTGCAAGTTATCCTTCATAGAAATTATATAAGGCTTTAATATTTTTAGAACAATTATTTTATTGATTTTGAGCTTTGTTTCTCAAGTAGTGGTCTATCACTACCAAAGAGGCCATCGCTTCAATTATTGGAACCGCCCTGGGCACTATACACGCATCATGTCTTCCCCCAGCTTGAAAACTTACCTCTCTGCCCTTTATATCAACCGTTTTCTGAGTTTTTTTAAAACTCGAAACCGGTTTAAATGCCACTCTAAAATACACATCCTCTCCGTTGGAAATCCCGCCCTGGATACCTCCTGAATTATTAGTCCTTGTTTTTATCTTCCTTCCCCTGACATAAAATTCATCATTATGATCACTACCCTTCATTCCCGAGCCCGTAAAGCCACTTCCGTATTCAAACCCGCGCGTAGCTCCCACAGAGAGCATCGCCTTAGCTAAATCGGCAGACAGTTTATCAAACACCGGTTCACCGAGACCAAGAGGCATATTTCTAATTGCGCCGAAAACAACTCCGCCTAGAGTATCCCCTTCTTTTTGGGTTTTGTTTAACAATTTTTCCATCTGTTGACTCGCCCCCCGATCCGGACACCTAACCACGCTGGATTCGATATCCTTAAGATTTACTTTTTTGTAATCAATATCACCCTTAATCGCTTGTATTTGCTCAACGTAGGTTAGAAATTTAACATCCTCTTTTTCACTTAAATATTTTTTGGCTATGGCTCCCGCCGCAACTCTCGCCACAGTTTCTCTGGCAGATGCTCTCCCTCCACCACGCCAATCACGAATTCCATATTTTTTTTGGAAAGTGAAATCGGCATGCGATGGCCGGTATAAGTTTTTTAAATGTGAATAATCTTCTGTTTTCACATCTTTATTGTGCACCACCATTATAACGGGAGCCCCTGTTGTTTCTCCTTTAAAGATTCCGGACATAATATGAACCCTATCCTTCTCTTTGCGAGAACTGGAAATATGGTTCTTTCCTGGCTTCCGTCTATCTAGCTCCGTTTGAATATCGTTTTGTGATATTCGAATTCCCGGCGGACACCCGTCCACAACACAACCCACAACATCTCCATGGGACTCTCCAAAAGTTGTTACCTTAAATAGTTGTCCAAATGTATTTCCCGGCATTAATTTAAAAATTTAGCTGAACCTTGATTAATAGTCTCTTAACTTTTGATAAATTTTTTCCAATTTTCGCGGACTGGTCAAATCCGGAAAAAAGTTTTTTTCGTAAGAAGAAAAAGTTAGATATCCGCCCAACAACGGCGAAAGCACCCTTGTAATTCTACCTTTTGCTCCCATTCCCAGAGCAATGATTTCTTGCTCCGGTTGTTTATTTAACACCAAGGCTAAAATATTTTTATTATCTTCGAATCTCTTTACCATCACCGCAATTTTTACAACGTCCGTGCCCAACTCATAGGCCTCGTTAACTATCTTCTCTAAAAAAAGACTATGGGGTGTCTTTTTAAAATTATGATAAGAGACAATTAGTTTTGTGTTCTTATTTTTTTTTATCTTATACTTCCTTAGCGTCGAAAGTTCAATGTCAACGAAAGAAAACTTTAGATCAACCGCTTTTC
Organism: Candidatus Nealsoniibacteriota bacterium; assembly: GCA_003559635.1. Taxonomy (GTDB): domain Bacteria; phylum Patescibacteriota; class Minisyncoccia; order Minisyncoccales; family PWPS01; genus PWHW01. The sequence goes on from PWKU01000040.1 coordinate 6,955, forward strand.
GGAGAATATCAATTCTCTCTCCTTCGGTGCCGGAGAAATATCCTCCCTCACTTTTCTTTCTGCATGTAAAAATCGCTGTCTTTCCCGCCTTTTGCTTGATTTTCTCTATGTCCTTGACTTTTAAGTTACGGATTGAATCAACCCTCAGCTCCACCAAATCCGCCTCTTGCTGGATTCTATCCATCTTTTTTAAAAAGCTTTCCAATTTGTTGCCGGCAATTACTACCGCTATCTTAGGGATTTTCATAATTTTTGATACCGGATTAGAAATCCATACTAAATTATACTAAATAAGCTAAGAAGCAACAACTCCACTTCTTTTTAAAGCGTTATTTACCGCATTTACCACTTTTTTTGATAATTCTTCATTCATACGACAGCCCGTATGCATTTCAACCTGCAAAATAGCTTGGTGAATAAGCATTTCAGTTCCGTAAACTACTTTAGCCTTCCGCTGAGCGGCCTCTTTTAAAAGTACTGTTTTTTCCGGACAATAGACAATGTCGAAAATAATATGGCGCGGTTTTATAACCGCCTTTGGCAACGGGGTTTTGTTTTCCATTGTCCCCTTCATTCCAACGGGTGTAGCGTTTATAATAATATCTGCATCACCCGCCTTTTCGATTTTATCCATTTTTTCCACCTCGCAGTCCGGGCATAAATCTTTCGCTAATTTTGTGGCACGACCCCGCGATTTATCAAATATATATGAAATATTAGCACCCTCTCTCCTAAGGCCAAAAACAATGGCTCTGGCTGCTCCTCCGGCACCAATTATGGCTGTTTTTTTCCCTTTCAGATCACAGACTTTCTTTAACGGAGCTACCCCGCCGACCCAGTCGGTATTGAACCCTTTTATGATTCTGTTCTGATTCACCACTGTATTTACAGCTCCGATTGTCTTCGCATTTTTTTCAACCCAATCTAAGTGGGGAACAATAATCTCCTTATAAGGTATTGTTACCGAGTATCCCTTGATATCTAGAGCTCGCATCGCCTCAATTACATCTTTGGCATCACCTTCTGTGTTGATAGCTCCGTAGACAAACTTATTTTCAAAACCCAGTGCCTTATAGGCGGCGTTATGTATTATTGGAGACAACGAGTTTGTCGTTGAGCCTCCAACCACAAAACAAAATTTAGTTTCTCCTGTTATCATATGTCATTTTCTTCTTATAATTATTAACTTTTTCAAGAATATCTTCTAGAATCTTTCTCGCACCGGAGTTCATCTTATAGCTTTCTTCATCCGGGCTAAAGAAATTTATTTCTCCGGTATTAACCACCTCGTCAGCAAAAAAATGATACAGAGGAAGCCGAAGATGGTACAATCGGCCAAATCTCTTCTTATCTTGCCATAGTGGACGATCTACATTATTAGACATCCTTTTTTCGATCACCTCCAAGGGGCTATACAGGAATATGACCATGCCGTCTTTTTTTAAATAATCCAAATTTATTTTATTTTCTACCACTCCCCCTCCCGTATCAATAACCACATTGGTTTTATTTTGCAAGCTCTCAGCGGTTTCAATCTCAAGTTTGCGAAAGACTATTTCTCCGTCCTTATCAAAAATTTCCTTGATGCTTTGCCTTTTGCTTCTTTTTTGAACCATTTCATCCATCCTTACATTCTCTAAATTTAAACAATCAGACAGATGTTTGGCAAAAAAAGTTTTGCCGGAAGACATAAAACCAATAAGAATGATTTTCATTTTTGAAGTTACCGAATAACGGTTTCAATAGTTTTTAAATTTTCCCAAAATTCCGGATAAGATTTCTTAACAACATCGGGATTGTTTATTTTAACGCCCGAAACTCGTGTCCCAATCACTGCAAAAGACATTGCCATTCGATGATCATTATAAGTCTCAATCCTAGCTCCGCCGGGTTCCCCTCCGATAACCGTGATATAATCCTCCCCTATCTCTGTTTTAATGCCTAATTTTTCTAACTCATTTTTCATCGCAAGCAGACGATTTGTCTCTTTTCTCTTCAATGTGCTTAGTCCGGTGATTTCCGTTTTTCCTTCCGCAAACGAAGCGACTGCGGCCAATGTTTGTGCCGAATCCGGCATATTTTCCATATTTACGGAAATTCCTTTAAGCTTTTGAGGCCCTTCAACCTCAATCCATCCTTCTTCTTTATTTTTCTTCACCTTACACCCCATTTTCTCTAACAAGTCCGGAAACAAAACATCTCCCTGTAGCGAGCCGGGGTTTATGTTTTTCACACATATTCTGCTTTCGGTAACCGCCGCTATTGCCCAGAAATAAGATGCGCCGGAAGCGTCTCCCTCTACAATGTAATCTGTCGCTTTGTATTTCCAGCTCGAATCAATTTTATATTTCTCATAACCACATCTTTGCACATCAACTCCGAAAGCCTTCATTTCTTCAAGTGTTATGTCAACATATGGCTTGGAGACCTGTTTGCCATCAACAACTATTTCAAGTCCTTTTTCTAATGCTGGGGCTATTAAAAGAAGGGCTGTAAGATATTGGCTGCTCACATCACCTTTAACAGTTACTCTTCCTCCTTTTACGGTATTTAAAATCTCTATGGGCGCTAACCTATATCTACCCAGATAATTTATTTTAGCTCCTAATTTTCTCAAAGCATCCACTAGGTCGCCAATGGGCCTATTTAGCATTTCCCCCTCCGCTTGCAAAACCATCCTTCCGGGAAACAGGCAAGCAATCGCTGTAAAAAATCTTAATGAGGATCCGGCTATTCCAAAATTAATCTCACCATCAAATTTTTGAAGTGCCGTTTCTCTTTTGTTTACAATTATTTCGTTTTGCTTTTCAGCGATATCTAACCCCACCGCCTGGAGTGCGTTGATTAAGACCCTCGTGTCTTCACATTTTGAGCAACCTCTGATCCTGCTCTTCCCTTCCGCCAATGAAGCCATTACCAGTGCCCGATTAGTAAAACTTTTTGAGCCCAGTACGGAAACCTTTTTTACAGTCCTTTTTTTAATCGGAGTAATCTCTATTTCTCGCATATATAGTGCACAGCTTTATTAACAACATCACTTGGGACAGCATTACCAAAGCTTGCTTTGCCTATTCCTTCAAGCAACACCCATTCCGTTTCCCCATCTCTATTTTTTTTATCCTTCTTCATTATATCAATAAGTCCTTCTGGCGAAAAAAACTGCTCAACATTGACGGGAAGCCCGACATAGGCAATTCTTTCTTTAATATGCTCAAACTCTTTAGAAGAGATTTTTTCCATATAATAAGAGATTCTCGCTTCACCTACTATTCCTACGGCAACCGCCTCACCGTGAAGAAGGCGATCTTCCCTTCTTTCACCTAATTCCTCAATTCCGTGTCCGATAGTATGGCCAAAATTGAGCAACTTTCTTTTCCCTTTCTCCCTTGGATCTTCACAAGTTATTTTGCTCTTTAGCCTAATCGATTTTTCGATAATTTTAAGTAGTTCATCTTTGGAAAGAGTTTGAGGTTTTTTCGAAACGACTTCCCTAAAATATTCTTCATCTTCTATTAGTCCATGTTTAATTATTTCAGCAAAGCCGGATAAAAACTGTCTCTCGGGAACAGTGTCTAGTGTGTCAATATCAACCACCACCGCAACCGGTTTTGAAAAACAACCTATGTAATTTTTCATACCCTCAAAATTAATCGCCAACTTCCCTCCAAAACCCGCATCAACCTGCGCTAGTAAAGTAGTGGGAATTTGTATAAAATCGATGCCGCGCATATAGCAGCTAGCTGCAAAACCGCCTACATCATTAATTACCCCTCCTCCAAAATTAATTATTAAAGAACTTCTATCAAAACCGGCATTTACAAGACTTTTCCATACCTTTTGCAAAGTCAAAAGATTTTTATTATTTTCTCCTTCGTCAATAACTATCTCTAAAATTTCTTTACCAATACCCTGTCTCAGTCTCTTTACCCATGATTCCGCGATATTTTTATCGGTAATAACCGCTATTTTTGAATATTTCTCAATATTAAACAAGGAACCAAAGCTCTGCAGAACATCTGAGCCTATAACGATGGTGTAGTCTCCACCGATTTCTTCTCCCTTCTCTGAGTAAATTTTTTTATACATGCACTTTTTATAACACTCACTAATGCAAGATATTAATGAATTCCTATCTGTACAATGATTTTAACAAAGAAGCAAACATAAAGCCAG
>PWKU01000048.1 GCA_003559635.1 Candidatus Nealsoniibacteriota bacterium
GATCATCGTACTGGTGACTTCCTTGCATCCAGAAGGTGCCCATCTCGACCGGGAAATCATAGGTAAAGCTGTCCTCCCGGTTTCGAACCCAATACACTTTTTCAAAGGGGTTGAACGGCAGCGCGCTCACCACCATCGACCAGTCCGAAACGTTGCCCACCTCATCGATCGCCCTGATCTGATAGTAGTGTCGCCTTCCGGGTGAGATTCCGTCTTCATCTAGAAATTCCGTCGTCCCACCCGCGGGGAACGCAATCGTATCGAACTGGTTCTCTCCATCTATCAGACGCTGAAGCTCATAAATGTCCGCATCAGCGATGTCATTCCATGCGAGACCGATTTCTTCAGCGTTGTACGGAAACCCATCCTCCGTAACGTCAGCAACCTGAAGAGCCGGAGGGTTGGGCGGGGTTTGATCCAGGTAGATGCTCCCGTCGGATGCGGCAACATTGCGCGCGAGGTCCCTGACCTCAACGAACACCGTCTTCTCGCCGTCACCGCCAAGCAGGTGCCAAGGAAACTCCTCCACCACCTCTTGCCACGGGGCGTCCGAGAAGCTCGCGAGATTGCTCACCCGCATCTCGACGGCGTCTTCCAAATCCACACCATCGAGAGTCACCGTCACTCCTTGCACCCCCGTAACGTCCGTTCCGCCATCGTCCCCCTCGAGAAGGACGTCAAAGGACGCTATGTACCTGTCCAGCTCCACCTGAAGCGTGTAGCAGTCGGTCTCGTTGCCGGCATCATCAAGGTACTGCACAGACACCGTCTTGACGCCATCCACCGGGGGATCGAGCAGCAAGTCCTTCGTCGTGGAGTAATGCTCGGAAGCCGTCGAGCAGTCCCCGGTCTCTCCGTACCTAACGCGAGTAGCGCCGACCGCGCCAAGCTGCAGCGTCAGCAGCGGATCATTGACGAAGTACCTCTCCTCCGACTCGTCGTACAGTGCGCCCAGTATGGTGAAGCCTCCGGTGAGCGTCACCTCCGGCGGCTGCGTGTCCAGCACCACCGAGCCCGTCTTGCTGCCCGTGTTGCCCGCCCGGTCCTTCACGCACACCACCACCTGATACAAGCCGTCAATGCTCCCGAGCGTGATATCCTCATCGTCTATGTGGCTCGAAAGCGTGCTCCCATACGTCGCGCTCGAGCAGTCAAGCGACCCTACTCCCGCCGCCCAGTACACGTCCTCGTTCGCTGTAGCCGAGTAGTAAGTCTCCTGGTCGTTTATCCGCTCATCTCCTCCGGCCACCGTAACCGTCGTCACCACAGGCGCCACCATGTCCAGCACTATCGTCGCGCTATCCGACGTAGTGTTTCCGGCACCATCCTTCACGCACGCGTGCACCTCTCGCGGCTCTCCACCCTGCTCCACGCTCTCATCCAGCGTCAACCGCTTCGTCGACGTCAACGTCTCGTACGTCGCCGTATCGCAGCTAATCACTCCGCTCGTCGAGAACGCCATCGACACCACATCGCTCGACACCTCCAGCGTAGCCGTCACCTCCGGGTCATTCGTGTACCCATCTCCTCCGTTCAGCTTCAGCTCCAGCTCCGGATCCGTGCTGTCCAGGTAGATCGTCCCCGACGCCATCGCCACATTCCACGCGCGATCCCGAAGACACACGTTGATTGTCTTCAGCCCGTCATCCTCCGCCTCCGGCAGCGTCACCGTGCCGGTCGGCGCGAACGGCACGTAGCTCACTCCATCGCACGTGAAGTCCTCGTCACCGCTGTTGTCGATGTACATCTCCACCGCGTCCGAAGGCGCGACTATCGACACGTTCACCGTCGTCTGGTTCGTGTACTCTGCTCCACCGTCAATCACCAAGCTTCCATCCGGCGCCTCCGTATCCAGCACCACCGACGCCGAGGTCCGCGACGTGTTCCCGGCCTCGTCCTTCAGGCACAGAGACACCGTCTTACCGCCGTCTCCTTCCGAAAGCTCGAAGGAGACCTCCGTCTGCGTCGCTTCTTCGTACGAGGCTCCACCGCAGTCCATCGACCCCTCGCCCCATGCGTACTGCGCCGCATCCTCATCGTACGTCAGAAGCAGCGTCACCTCTCGGCTCGGCGTGTACCCGGGGTGATCTTCCAATCCACCGAACGCGAGCGTCCCCGTAGGCGCCGTCGTATCAAGCCTGATCTCTCCGGTTGCGGGGCCGGCCTCATTACCAGCGGCATCCCTTATCTTCACGTTTACGCTCTTCTCGCCGTCTCCCGACGTCAGAAGCCACGGGAAGCTCACCTGGTACGCCTCCCAGGTCCCAGGCTCCGCCTTCCCGTCGTTCCACACCTTCATCCCCACTATCTCGACCTCGTGACCGTCAAGCTCGACCGGCTCGAATCCCACCAAATCCACGAATACAGACGTCACTCGCGTCAGCTCATCGCTCGCCTCTCCATCCGCCTCTCCGGTTATCTCCACTACCGCTCCCTCGAGATCAGCAGATGCGCGCGTAAGCACTATGCTCGCAGGATCCACAAGCCCCGTGTTACCGGCGCCATCCTCCAGACAAGCTCTGACCACCTTGACTCCATCCCCCTCCGACAAAACAAGCGTGCTGTCCTTCTGAAACTCTACATACGTGACCTCATCGCAATCGACCTCCTCATCGCTCTCCAGCACCCTCATCCCTGTCGTATCGCTAGACGCCGTGATGCTCACGCTCACGCTTCGCGCATCGCTCGTCGTGTACGCCGCTCCTCCATCGACCAGTAGCGTCCCGGTGGGCGGCTGCGTGTCCAGTACCACC
>PWKU01000008.1 GCA_003559635.1 Candidatus Nealsoniibacteriota bacterium
ACTTCTTTTTTAAGCTCCTTTTTAAGCACTTCCTCCAATTTTTCCCATTCTATTCCCGCTATTTTAGAGAAAGCGGAAACGAGCGCCGTATTTCTCATTAAAGGGATTCCCCCGGCCTCGTCAACAATAATGTTCAAGGGAATTTTTATTATTTTTTCTTCAGGCAAGTCGGTTTCTTGAGGCAAATCGGCATCACATACCAAAAATCCTTCATCATTTATTTTATCTTTATGCTTTGTTGCCGTATCACTATTTAGAGCCAATACAAAGTCCACTTTTTCATTTATTGCATCTTTCCCTTCTTCGGAAACAGTGACATGGGAAAAATTATGCCCTCCTTTTATAACGGACCCGTAATCTTCATGAATGAAAACCCTGAATCCGTAAGAATTAAAAAGCTTGGCAATCAAAAGTCCCGCTTTTTTAGACCCTTCTCCCGCGGCTCCTCCTATTATTATTTGCATATTTAAAATTAATTTTTATTTATCAAATTCCTAATTTTTAATTTTTAACCGTTAAAATTTGAAAAATCGGCGACCGCCAATTAATAATCATCCTGTCACGATATTTACAAGCTTATTTTTAATTACAACTACCTTCTTAATCTCTTTCTTTTCAATCCATTTTTTTACTCTTTCGTCATCAAGGGCAATTTCTTTTGTCTTTTCTTCGGGCATATCGGCCAATACTTGTACAGATCCTCTAACTTTGCCGTCAACTTGCAAGACAAGTGTTATTTCTTCATCCTTGACCATGTTTTCGTCAAATTTCGGCCACGCTTCTCGAAAAATAGAAGGCTTTTTACCGCTTCTTTCCCATATTTCTTCACAAAAGTGGGGAGCGAAAGGCGCTAAAAGCTTTATAAATGTAGTAAAAGCATCTTTCGGCACTCTTTCCTCTTTTCGCATTTCGTTGTTAAAAGACATTAAGCTGCTTATCGCCGTATTGAATTTAAAATTTTCAATGTCTTCGGTAACCTTTTTAATGGTTTTGTGCAACCCCTTTTCAATCTTTTTGGAAGAAAGTTCTTCTCCTGTTTTTTGTGCTGTTTCACTTATTTTCTCTAAAAATCTTTTCATTCCGCTTACACCCTTCTCGCTCCAAACCGCTTTGTCTTCAAAACTTCCCAAAAACATTTCATAAAGACGCAAAACATCCGCACCGTATTTTTTAATTACTTCATCGGGAGAAGTTGTGTTTCCTTTTGATTTGGACATTTTTACTCCCCCCTCTCCCATTATGAGTCCTTGGTTTTTCAACCTATAGAAGGGCTCTTTGGTAGGAACAACTCCTATATCGTATAAAAACTTGTGCCAAAATCTGGCATAAAGAAGGTGTAAAACCGCGTGTTCCGCACCCCCCACATACAAATCAACAGGCAACCATTTTTCAAATTCTTTTTTGTAGTGGGAAGCCGGGAAATCAAGACTTTTTGACTTTCCTTTCATAACAAAGGCAAGATAATACCAGCACGATCCGGCCCACTGGGGCATTGTGTTGGTTTCTCTTTGAGCACTCCCTCCACACTCCGGGCAGGTGGCTTTTAACCACTCCTCTTGCGATGCGAGAGGAGATTCTCCGGTGCCGGTAGGCTTATAGCGTTCCACTTCCGGAAGAAGCAGTGGCAGCTCATCCTCTTTTAAAGAAACCGTCCCGCACTTTTGGCAGTGAACAATAGGAATAGGCTCTCCCCAATACCTTTGCCTTGAAAAAACCCAGTCCCCGAGCTTATAATTAACAGTTTTTTCTCCTCTTTTCTCCTTTAATAACTTATTTACAATCTTTTCTCTTCCTTCGTAAGAATCCATTCCCGAAAACTCTTCCGAATTTATTATCTTCCCTTCGCCGGTATGGGGAATCTCGCCCCCACTTATCACTTCTCTAATCTCTAAATTATACTTTTTTGCAATTTCATAATCTCTTTCATCGTGGGCGGGAACCGCCATGATACCTCCTTTGCCGTAAAATCCAAGAACATAATCCGCCACCCATATGGGAATCTCTTCTTTGCTTAGGGGGTTTATTCCCTTGATTCCCTTTATTTCCACCCCCGTTTTTTCTTTTGCCAAATCGGTCCTCTCTAGTTCGGACTTCTTCTTTGTTTTTTCTACATACCTTTCTAAGTCTTCCTTATTTTTTACCGCCACTTCCCCCTCAAGGGCTTTTTTAACCAGCCTGTGCTCGGGAGCTAACACCAAAAAAGTGGCTCCGAAAAGTGTATCAGGGCGGGTGGTAAAAACTTCAATGCTCTCTTCCAAACCCTCTTTACTCTCTGTATCGGCAAAAAGAACCGGAAATTTTATTTCCACCCCGCTTGATTTCCCAATCCATCTTCTTTGCATCTCCTTAATCGGTTCGGGCCACTCTAGCTCCTCCAAGTCGTCCAGTAATCTATCTGCATACTCGGTTATTTTTAAAACCCACTGCCTTATATCTTTTTTCTCCACTTGAGCGTCACATCTCTCACAAAGACCGCCCACAACCTCCTCGTTTGCAAGACCCGTTTTGCAGGAAGGACACCAGTTAATAGGCCTTGTGTCTTCATAGGCCAGCCCCTTTTCGAAGAGTTTTAAGAATATCCACTGCGTCCACTTAAAATATTCCGGATCTGTGGTGTTTATTTCTCTGCTCCAGTCATAAGAAAAACCAATTTCTTTCAGCTGCTCCTTGAAGTGATTTATATTGTTTTCTACCGTCGCTTTCGGATGAATTCCCGTTTTAATA
>PWKU01000034.1 GCA_003559635.1 Candidatus Nealsoniibacteriota bacterium
GACGAAGAAGACGATCCGGAGCCTGACCCTGATCCTGACGAAGAAGACGATCCGGAGCCTGACCCTGATCCTGACGAAGAAGACGATCCGGATGAGGATACAGACCATATTCCGACAGAAGGTTCTCCCTGTGGTGGTCAAGAATCATATATTGATATCAGAAACAACGAAAGATATAATCTTGTGGAAATCGGCTCTCTTTGCTGGTTTGCGGAAAGCTTAAACTACGAAACTTCTAACAGTTGGTGTTACGAAAATAGTGATGCAAATTGCAGTGCTTTCGGAAGACTTTATACATTTGAGGCTGCAAAAAGTGCTTGCCCTTCGGGATGGAAGTTGCCTGACGATGATGACTTTAAAGAGGTAGAACAAGTCGCGGGAATGAGTGTAGGAGATAGGGGAAGAAGTGGCTGGAGAGGAGTGAGAGAGGGAGATAAAATAAAGTCGCAATCAGACTGGGACGGAAATAACGAGATTGGCTTTTCAGCTCTTCCCGCGGGAGGAAGAGAGGCGGACGGAGAGTTTACGGGAATCAATAAAGGAGTTAGCTTTTGGACAACTACGGATTCCGGTGCGGCGGCGTGGACAAGACACCTTTATTCCGGATTTTCCGGGATAAATCGCACCTTGCTTCCAAAGGGAAGCGGAATTTCCGTAAGGTGTATTAAAGATTATTAAAAAAAGAAGGTCGGAAAATATAAAAATAAAAAACAAAAAAATGTTTAAAAAACTATTTACAGGAGCGATTATGTCTGTTCTTTTCTTTCTTGTAGCCGTCCCCTCCGTCGACGGAATGACGGAGACGGAAATCAGGGGAGAACTAAACGATATAAAAGAGAGACTGGAAGTACTTCTTGAAGATGTTAAGTATTTTGTCGAAGAAGGGTATGTCAAGGCTACTTTTCCGAGAATTCCTGATGGTTTTCGTTTCAAGACTCACATGAGGTTTAGAGATTATCTGATTGATGTGAAGTATATGCAGATTATTCTAAATGCTTCTCCCGATACGAGGCTTATTGAGCAAGGCGTCGGTTCTCCGGGGAATGAAGTGAAAAGATTTGGAAATCTGACCAAAAACGCCCTAGAGAAGTTCCAACAAAAATATGCTACAGAGATTTTGTACCCGTGGGGGATTACTCAACCAACGGGAATCGCGGAGATACAAACTCTTAAAAAATTAAATAAGATACTGGATGGAGAGGTTGTTATAAAAATAATGGATCCGGAAAGAAGGGCGGAAATTAGAGAAGAAGTTTTGGAAATTGCAAGGAGACTTAGAGAGCTGCGTAAAAAAATAGACGAACTGGATGATCAAGAAGAAGAAGTGCCCAGTGATGCGCCGACAAATTTGCGAGCTGCCATCGTTGGTTACGGAGAAGTAAGATTAACATGGAGAGGAGACAGAGATGCGGAGTATTTTGTGGGATATAAGGCGACAAGATCCGGAGGTCCTTATGTCGAAGTAGGAGTAACCGAAAATACTTACGGAATGGTCACCGGGTTGGAGTACGGAAGAAGATACTATTTCACCGTTACTCAAGTTATAGATGGTAAAGAAAGTGGCCACAGCAGGGAAGTAAGCTTGACTATGGATGTGGAACCAACACCGTTTAATATAAGCGCCGAGGCCACTGATGTTGGAGAATTGACACTGGAATGGGAAAGCGATCAACCAAATGTGGAGAAGTTCAGCATTTACAGAGCGATAGATCCTGAAGGTCCGTACACTCTAAGAGGAACGAATACCAGAGAAGTTTTCAGAGACACAGGATTGAGTTTGTACACCATTTATTATTATACCATTACTCAGACGATAGACGGAGAGGAAAGCAATCTCAGTAGTGAGTATGTTGACAGCTGGTTTTATAACTGGCGAGGAGGCACTCAACCTCATCCGCAAAAAGAAAAAATATTGGAAGATCTTGATTACACGTATTAAATAGCCTATGAAAAAAAACAAAAAAACAATACACACAATACGGCTGGTAATTGTTATTCTAATGGCAGTTGCCATTGCATTCTCCGCCCTTGCTCCGGTTTTTGGAACAGATAATGGGAAGGAAGAAGAGAGAAGTGAGATAAGAGAAGAGATATCCCTCATTAGAGAAGAGATAGAAGACATACTGGAGGAGCTTACGAAACCGTTGCAGGAAGTAACAAAAGTAGTTCCTGTTAGCGGGGTTCCCGCCGGTGTTAGTTTTGATTATGACTTGAGAGAGAGGGCGACGGGAAAAATTGTAAGGCATTTACAAACAGTACTTAATACCGATCCGGAAACAAGAATCGCACAAACCGGAGTCGGTTCTCCGGGAAGAGAAACAAATTATTTCGGGAAGGGAACAAGAAGTGCGTTGGTAAAATTTCAGAGAAAGCACGGAATTTCCGCAACGGGTTTTTTGGGATCACAAACAAGAGCAAAATTGAATGAAATACTAAGAGACGGAGTGGTGGTCAAAGAAGTTAAAAAAAGAGATACGGAAGGAATCCGTAACAGATTTACGGAAGTATCCCGAAAAGCCAGACAGATAAGGGAAAGAATCAACGCTCTTGATGAAAACGGAGAGGAAGAAAACGACTAATTGCAATATAGACTCTTATTCTGGGAGGGACTCTAGAAAGTCGTCTGCGGCCGGCGCCGATTCCGGCCGGAGTTTTATAGATTTTAAGGTATGCTCTCTTGCCTTCTCATAATCTCCAATTCTCTTATAAGCGACTGCTATAGAGGCATGATGCTGGGCTTCTTCGGGCTCTTCTTCAAGCAACATTAAGTAAAAAGGAATCAGAGATTCATAGTTTTTGGTGTAGATAGGATAGGTCATGATATTGTTTAACCCATGAACGATGTCGTACTCTTTTTCGCGGGCTTTTGCAAAATAAGGTTCTTTTTCTTCTCCAATCATTGATAAGGCGACTCCTTTTAAGAAAAAACATGCACCTTCGTCTTTTAAAGCAAGGCACCTCTTCGCGCTGTTTAAGGCATTTTGGAAGTCTTCTTTCTTGATCAAAGAAAAGGCAAGTCTTTTATATGAGGGAAAGCGGTTCGGGCTTATTTCTATTTCTTTGGAAAAAGCTTTTATCGAAATATCCAGAAGCTCTTCTTTGTTATCTTTGTAAGGGATAAGATTTATGGCGTCAATGCCCAAGTTTGACCAAATTCTCACATAAGTAGGCCTCTTTTTTATGGCTTCTTTTGTTGATAGAAATATTTTTTCTCTTGCTTCTCCTCTAGCTATTCCCGCGGTATCCTCGGTTTCCATACATCCTTCAATAATTGAACTCTTTTCGATTAGAAGGTAAGAGGTTATTGGGTTTTCTTCTTCTCCTGCTTTTTGTGCAAAGGCCAAAGCGCTATCGCAATTTCCCCCTTTCTGATGAGCCTCTGCAATATTGATATTTCTATTAGCCCCAAGAAGCTTTAAATTATAATTAGAAATAAAAAAGATGAGGAGAGGAATAGAAATAACTAGAAAGGGGTATTTATATTTGGAAAGTTTTTCTCTTTTACTTAATTCATCGGCAATGCTTGTCTCTTTTTCTTTTATGCAAAGAGTAAATATGTAGCCGATAATGGCCGCAAAAAGGAGATAAATCGCAAAATCGTCAACCGTAAAAAAGTTAGCGACAAAAAAAGTTATAAGGGTTGCTTGCATGGCATGATTTTCCAGTGCATTCTCTGCCGTTTTTTTTCTTAGCGCCAAAAAGAGGGAGATAAAAATCAACAAAAGGGATATAAGCGCGGGAAATCCTCCCCACGTGCCGATTTCTATAGGAAGATTATGTGCTTTGTCCCACCACGGAATATCTCTGTCAATAAACGGAGTATCCGGATGGTAGTTTCTGTCAAAGGCATAAGAGAAGTTTTCCGCGCCGTAGCCGGTTAAAGGCTTCTCCATTATCGCGTTCCAGCCAATAATAAAACCGCCGATTCTTGGATCTTCGAGCGCTCTTTGCACCTCCATCCTTCCGGCTAATCCGTGGAGAAAATCGTTGTTTTCTACAAAGGAAGGGAGGGGGGCGGTGTTTACGTAATATAATCCGAGAGAAGAGACCAAGAAGAACGACAGGAAACCGACTTTCAGGAATCTGAAAACTTTTTCTTTTCTGGGCAAGAAGAGCATAAAATAAACCGCTCCGACGATGATGCCCAAAATAGCGGCTCTGGTATATGTGAGGAGAACTCCGAAAATAATGATAAAAAGCGAAGCGGAATAAAATATTCTTTTTGTTTTGTCCTTCTCTTTTAGAAGAAAGGCAGTGAGCGGAAAAACTAAGATAGAGAGATAAGTACCAAAAATTGTGGGGTTTCCAAAAGATGCGTAAGGTCGCCGTGTCTGAGCGACAATTAAACCATCAAAAAGCTCTTGCCACTGGAGAAAGGCGATAAAAGTTGCCACAACTCCTGTGAAAAAAATAATATTCCATACGGTTTTCCAGTTCTCTTTGTTCAAGACAAAAAAGAGGAAGTAAGAGAAAAGAATCAACAAGAAAAAATTTAAAAATCCTCCTCCCCGAGATGGGTCTCCGAAAATGCTAAAATTAAGGTCCACCGAAAAGAAAAGAGAGATTGTAAGAAAAGAAAGCAGTACGAGCGGAATATAAAAAAAGGGCTTCTTTTCCGCTCTTATTTTTTTTATGGTTTTGCGGAAAACAGAGGCGTTCTTTTTGAAAAAAACATCATAGGCCAGAAGGAGAAGAAGAGAGCTGAAAATAATACGGAAGAAAAGTGCCTTTGGAAAAGCGGAAGGGGAGAATAAGGGAGGAAAGTTAAAAAGCACGAGTATAAAGATAGAAGCAATTGCTCCCATGTAAATAAACGGCAGGTTATCTTTAATTTTAGACAAATTTTTACCCATTTGGGGGAAATTATAGAACTTATTTCAATTTTTAACAAGCTCAGACTTGTCCAATACAAAAGGAAGCTGAAATGATACCGTTTTCTAATGCAAAAGGAGGCTGAAACAGCCTCTTTTATCTCTGGATTCCCGATCAAGTCGGGAATGACAAAAAGAGGATGAGGGAATGACAAATGATGAGTGTCACAACTTTCATTTCAGCCCCATATGTTGATTAGAAAATACTGTTCGGCCCGGAAATTAAACTAGCGTTGTTTGCACTTTACCACCTATTCTATTTTGGCGACAGGTATGCTCGAAGTACCTATCCTTATTTTTTTGCAGGGTCTGACCCTGCAATGCTTTTTGGTGTGTTTTAGGGAGTTATTTTACAAATATTTATAAATGGATATTATTAATAAGGAGCTATTATCAAAGGAAGATAAATTCTACGAAGGAGGGAGAAGATGATACAACACTATATTGAGTTGTATAAGAAATTGCCGTTCTTTGACAAAAAGCCCATTTTTTTTCAAGAGTCTTTTTGTGTAGTGTTTGGAAGTAGAATAAGAGACGAAAAGGATGTTTTTCTTTTCACAGAAAATCTTCATGACTTAATGTGGGATAAGGTAAGAAACGGAAGATATCTTCGGAAAAGGGATATATATTCTCTGTGGGGCCATCGAGATATTGTGCTTTCTTCAAGCAAGAATAAGCATCACTGGCCTCCAAGTAGCAGAGATGAAAATGCCGAAACAATGAAAATTCCGAAAGATTTTCACCAAGCCTTGCATAATATTTTTATGAATCTGTATAAAAAGAAAGAGATGGAAAGATTTTGGAAAACTCTTTTTACGTGCGAGGAAATTGATAGTGGTATTATTTTGTATGCCACCATTGACCAGATAAGAGACACAGCATACGCGTAAAGAGTACCGTTAGGGCAATGTATATAAGGCCGGCTTTTAGCCGGTTTTTTTTTATGGTAGACTGTAAAGGCATTAAAAAATATAAAAAACAAATTATGAAAGAAAAAACAACCAAACCGATGAAAATAATGGTATCTTCTTTAACTTATCCGCTCCCAAACGGAGTTACCGCCTCGCTAAATACGGCCGTTGACGGGCTTTTGGAAAGAGGGAATAAAGTAATGATTGTCGCTCCGGACTATAAAATGAAAAAGGCGAGGCCGGAACACAGGGTGGTGCCGTCTTCTCTCATTTTCCACACACTAGCGACTAACTTACTAGGGAAAGAAGAAAGGGTTTTCAGAGCCAATTCAAGAAATAAAATCAATAAACTTGCAGATGAGTTTGAACCCGATATTTACTGGCTTCATACCGTCACATGGGCGGCGAACGCTTTTGAAACACAGATGCTGAAATCGAAGAAAAAAAAGGTTCTTTTTTATCATACTCTCGTTGAAGAATATGGGAGGCTTTATGCCGGAGAGATGGGTGCTTTCGTGATGAGAAGGAGAACAAAAGCTCTTTGCAATAAAGTAGATGCGATTATGACGCCGAGCAACATGATGAGGAAAAAGCTTATTGGATACGGGGTGAAGACGCCGATTAATATTATTCCCACGGGAATTGATGCGCCCAAAAAGTCTTTTACAAAAAAGGAACTCAAAGAAAGATTTAATATTCCTCAAAAATCAAAAGTTCTTCTTTATTTGGGAAGAATGTCAAAAGAAAAAAATCTGTTAGTTTTGCTGAAAATGATGGAGGATTTGAAGAGAAAGAAATTTGATGCCACACTTCTTTTTGTGGGGCCGGGTGATATTGATGAAGTAAAGAGAGATGCAAAAAGAATGGGGATTGATGATAAAGTTATCTGCACGGGGGCGCTAGACAGAGAAGAGGCACAAAAAATCTACGGAGCATGTGATGTTTTCGTTTTTTCTTCGCAGTCGGAGACTCAGGGACTGGTTGTTGGAGAGGCGATGCTCGCAGAAACGCCTGTGGTGGCGCTTGTTTCTCCGATTCAAAAAGAAGTCTATCCAGAAGGAAAGGCGGTGGTTTTGAAAAAAGAAAAAGATTTTGCGGACGCGGTAATTGATATTTTGCAGAATAAAAAGAAAAGAGAAAAGATGGTCAAAGACGCTAAAAAGTTTGTTTTGGAAAACTTTTCCAAAAAAAGAATGATAGAAAGACAAATTAAGGTTTTCAGAGAAGTTCTTAAAAAATAATCTCTAAAAAAATGAAAGAAGATATTTATAACTTTCCTAAACAACTTATTTTTCGTCCCGAGATAAAGAACGGTGATAAGTGGGGGAAATTTAAAAACTATGTTTTGGCGGGAATGGGTGGGTCGCACCTCGCGGGAGATATCTTAAAGACAATTTATGATGAAAATTATCTCCATATTCACTCTGATTACGGTCTTCCTTCTTTTATGGCGGAAGATACAGGCCTGGTGGTAGCTTCTTACTCGGGAAATACGGAAGAAGTGTTGGATGTTTTTAATAAAGCTGTTTTAAAAGGGATTCGCATGGTCGTTATTGCAAAAGGCGGGAAGCTTTTAAAACTTGCAAAAGAGAAAGGAATTCCCTACATACAACTTCCGGAAGAAAATATGCAACCGAGGCTGGCACTAGGGCACAGCTTTTTGGCTCTTTGCAAAGCCCTAGGCAGAGAAGATATCGAAAAAAACATGGAAAACTTGAAAGAGAAACTGGAAAACAAACAGAGCTTGTTAGAGGAACAAGGAAAGGCATTGGCTTCCCGGATAAAAAACAAAATACCGGTTACTTATTCTACACAGAGAAATTATATCACCGCCTCTATCTGGAAAATAAACTTTAATGAAACAACAAAGATACCCGCTTTTTGTAACTTTTTTCCCGAGCTAAACCACAATGAAATGACCGGATTTGACGTAACACTCTCTACGAAAGAACTAAGTGGAAAAATGGTGTTTCTAATCTTGAAAGATAAAGAAGACTTTTCGAAGAATAGAAGAAGAGCGGAGGTTCTCAAAGACATTTTAAAGAAAAGAGACTTTGAGGTGCTGGAAATCGAAAATGAAAGCGAATCGAGAGAAGAATTTATTTTCTCCAGCATTCTTCTCTCCTCTTGGACATCTTATTACCTATCAAAGATATATCAAACAGACCCGGACGGCGTTCCGATGGTTGAAGAATTTAAAAAAATGATTGAATAAGATCACAAGGAAAAGAATTGAGTGGCAGGGAAGTGACCATGATTTAAAAATATAGTTTGACCACAAAGAGGATGCATACTAAAGATTTGGAAAAGAAAAGGTTTCAAAAAAGAACAGAGGACTTTGTGTGCGGAAAGTGTGGCTGGGAGACCCGAGGAGACGGCTATACCGATCACTGTCCGAAGTGTCTCTGGTCGAGGCATGTCGATATTAACCCCGGAGATAGAAGATCATCTTGCAAAGGGATGATGGAGCCCGTGGGAATAAGAAAAAAGGGGGAAAAGTATGTTATTCTTTACAGGTGTCTGATTTGCGGTATCAAGTACCGCGTTAAAAAAGCGGAAGAAGATGATTTTGAAGAGATTATTATGATCAGTAAAAAGAATTTTTAGAATGAATATAGAAGAAATAAAAAAAAGAGTGGAAGAAAAATTAGATGTTCCACGGAAAGCGCTGGAAGGAGATGAAAACAGGGAGATAGAAAGAATGTTGGGTTTTTTTCTGGTAGAGAAAGGCTATATTGCGGGAGTCGAAGAAAAGGATGATGACTGGAGTTTTGTTTATCAGAGTACTACCCGGAGTATAGCGGTTTCCGAGAAAGAAATGCCTCATGAAAAGTGGGAGAAGTGTGTTTTTAAGATGGGAATCAATCAGAAAACGGAAGAAAATCTTTTTCCCAGCCCAGGGCTTGAAACGGAGAAGTACCGCTTTCTTCACGAAGCAAGCCATGCTTACCAAGAGTATTTGTGTTTCAAAGAAAGTGGGGAGAATCCTAAAGAATGGCATCAAAGGTCACTAGGGGGAGAGATAGATTCTTATTACGGAAAGCTTTTTAATTTCTGTTTCTACAAAAGAATGGAAGATGATGAAAAAGAAGGGAGAAGAAAAGAAAAAGAAAAGGGGCTTTCTGTTTGGGGGAATGCCTCAAACTATGATTATCTTAACGATGAAGAGATTCCGAATAGAGAGTCCGAAATTGCGGTAAGGGCGCAGGAAGACGCCAACGAGCTGGTTACAATGTTCCTCTGGCACCCGGAATATTTTCGTGTCTATTTGGATTATCTCTCATTAAACCATGAAAATCCTCAGGTAAGAGAAAGAGAGATTACCAAAGAAGATTTGGAAAAAAGGGGGCTTGTTGAGATATCAAAAGAAGAAGCGGATTATTTAAGGAAGCTGATTTCTTTATATGTAAACGAGATGAAGGAAAACATAGCCTAGGGGAATAGTATTTTATCGAAAATTTTCTTCTGGGAGCTTGTGGCTGTTGTATTTCTAATTGATTATATTAAAATTAGGCATATGAAAATTAATTATAAAAACCCGGAAAAAAGAACGGGAATCCTCATTTGGGAGGGAGACGTAAGCTTTCTTTCGAGAGAGAAGGATTTTAGTTTGAGGGGAATAGGGGAAGAGGAGATAAAAGAAAGAGCGAGAAAAGTGAATGGGGACAATGCGCTCTATTTTTTTACGGCTGTAAATAAAGCGGACAGTTTTCTTGTTTGGGTTTCGCAGATTAAAGAATGGGACAGTCAGAAAGTATTGAGTTCCGAGTCCAGCGTAACCGAGAAAAGAAGCTATGAAGACAAGGAGAACGGAAACATAATAAGTTTTATTGATTTTTCTTCTAAAGTTTTAGGGAGAAAACAAATCAAGATAAATTTTTCAATTGAAGTATCTGAGATAGAGGTTGAGGAGGGCAGTTGGGTGACCGATGATTATGATAAATCTTCTCCTCTTTACAGGAAATATACAAAAAGTGAAAGGCAACTTAGCCAAACCGATGATATCGTAAAGCTGGCAGAAGAAATTACTCGTAGCACAGATGACTATTTCCCGAAAGCGAAGATTATATATAATTGGATCGTGGAAAATATTGAACACAAGGAGAAAACAGGAGAGAGAGGTGCGATAAGGGTTTTTCAAAGCAAAAATGGGAATGCTGCCGAGTTAAGCTTTCTTTGCATAACACTGATGAGGTCTGTCGGAATTCCCGCGAGACTTGTAACCGGTGCTTGGGGAGAAGCGGGGAGAAGACAGGAAAATCATTTTTGGCTCGAATTTTATCTTAACAATGTTGGCTGGGTCCCGGTTGATTGCGCTAAAAAAATGTTTGCGAGATTGGACAACAAAAGAACAATATTTTCGAAGGGAGAGAATATTATACTCGAAAGAGGTCCCGATCAGAGCGAGGTTTTTAATATAAATTACAAAAGAGTGTTTTTTATGCAACCTGAGGCGACTTATATAAACAAGCAAGAAGACGGGTTGCTGGTGGTAGAACAAAACAAATATCTTCTTGTTAAGGAATAATTTTCGGAATATTGGCAAAGAGATTTAAAATTACCATATTAATCGCTGTTTTCTTCGCAGTAGGGTGGCTCTGGATTTTTAGTCAGCAGGCAGAAGAGAATCTTTCTGCCGCCAAAAAAGAGGCAGTTTTATTGGGAAGTGAAAAACTTGATGTTTGGGTAGTAAAAAAACCGGATGAGAGAAAAAGAGGTCTTTCGGGAATGGAGAAGCTGGTGGAAGTGGATGGAATGCTCTTTGTTTTTGAGGAGGAAAAAAGACACCCTTTCTGGATGAAGGATATGCACTTCCCGATTGATATTATTTGGATTAGCGGGGAAAGAAAAGTACTGGAGATAACATACGGCGTCAGTCCCGAAACTTATCCGGACATATTTCAACCTCAACAGCCGGTTAAGTATGTTATTGAAGTTGAAGCGGGAAGAGCGGAAGAGATAAACATTGAAGAGGGGAGCGTTTTTTCGCCAAACGGGAGATTATGAGCAAAGAAAAAAACAGAATAATCGCAATCTTAATAATAATTGGAGATCTTTTCATCTTCTATTTTTCTTTGTATCTGGCGCTTTTTTTAAGGAAGGCAGGGTCTCCCGATATGGAGATATTCAATGAACTGAGAGAGCCCTTCCTGTATCTCTTTTTTATATGCTCTTTTATCTTCTTTATTATTGATTTCTATGAGTTGTCTTCTTTTAGAAAAGCAGTCTCTTTTTTAAGAAGCATTTTTGTTTTTTTCTTTCTGGCGATTGTTTCTGGTATTGTTTATTTTTATTTTCAGCCTCAGTTGGAGCTTACCCCGAGAGCAATACTTTTTTTAACCGTATTTAATTTCACAGTTTTCTCTTCTCTTTGGAGATATATTATCTTTCGTATCGTTGGAATGAAAAATTTTCGGAGAAGACTTTTTTTTGTTGGGTTTTGCGAAGAGATGAGAGAAATCTTGAGCGACGATTTCGTAGAGTATGAAATTATCGGAATTTATACGAAAGGAAATATTCCCAAGGATGTTAGAGAGAGGGTGGATGTGTTTGATGATATAGCGGAGGTAAAAAAGATAGCTAAAGACATTGAGGGACTTGTTTTCGCCCCCAATATAAAAGATGACAGGGAAACCGTAAAAATGATTTTCTCCGAACTTCCTTTAAATATGAAGTATATGGAGTTTTTTACGCTCTACGAGGAGGCAACAAAGAAAGTTCCTCTGTATTCTCTGAATGAATGGTGGTTTTTGGAAAACATATCGAGGCCGAAAAAGAGAATGGGTGAAATCGTAAACAGAACGGCGGAAATATTCTTTTCGTTATGCGGGTTACTGTTTTTATTGATTATTTTCCCGGTTGTTACAGCGGTGATTAAAATAGATTCCAGGGGGACTGTTTTATATCGGCAAGAGAGGACGGGAGAAAAAGGTAAAAAATTTATTTTATATAAATTCAGGACAATGCGCCATATTCCCGAAGAAGAAGAGTTTCCGTGGAGAGAAGAAAAGAAGGGGGAAGTTACCCGCATAGGGAAGGCTTTAAGAATAACTCACTTTGATGAGCTTCCACAAATCTACAATATCATAAAAGGAGATTTGGGTTTTATAGGGCCAAGGCCGGAGGTTACAAAACTCGCCAAGGAGTTTGAAAAGAAAATTCCTTTCTATAAACTGCGTTATTTGGTCCGCCCCGGAATTACGGGGTGGGCTCAAATAAATTATCCTGCTTCAACAAGCTTGCAAGAAGCGGAAGAAAAATTTAGATATGACCTCTACTATATCAAGAATCGATCGTTTTTCCTTGACATCATTATTTTAATAAAGACATTTCGTACTATTTTCTAAATTAAAAATTTGCTATACTAAGGCGTATGATAATTTTAAAGGCTATTCAAAGCTTTCTAATGCCCAGCGCACTTGTTTTTCTTCTCGCAATAGCCGGGTTATTGTTGCTTTCCAAGAAAAAACAGAGAGCTGGGAAAGTTTTTGTTTTTTTGGCTGTCTTTTTCTATTATCTTTTTTCAATTACGCCAGTAAGTGATTTTTTGCTGATGTCCTTGGAAGAAAAATACAGAACGATTTCCGTTGAAGATGCAGAGCAAGTGGAAAAAGTAGTTCTTCTCTTAGGAGGGAGAGAAAGTGATGTTTTGCGAGGAAGTGAAGTTTTAAGAATTTGGCATCTTTCAGAAGGAGACATGAAAGTAATTATTTCCGGGACGGATCCCTTGGTTGAAACCAGTCACGAAGCTTTGGCTGTAAGAAATTTCTTTATCAATCGAGGAGTGGATGCGGAAGACATTATCATAGAAGGAGATTCTCGTAACACAAGAGAAAATGTTATCAATGTCCAAAACATTGTTGAAAAGAAGCCCTTCTTTCTTGTCACATCCGCCTTTCATATGGAGAGAGCACTGGTAGAATTTGAAAGGCTTGGAGCTAATCCGATACCGGCTCCCACTGATTTTAAAAGAAGAAGAGTGCTCAGCTACCATTTTTTTGATTTTATTCCAAATGCGCAGAACCTAAGAAACGCGGATCTCGCCGTTCACGAGCACGTTGGAACCGTTTACTATCGATTAATTTACCTTTTTAAAGTAAATCATTAAATTTAAAATAATGGAAAAGATAACCACGAAAATAATTTTCTCCGCCGTATTACTTTTGCTTTTGCCTTCTTTGGCAAACAGCGCTTCACTGGGAGATGTGGAAAGGCTTTTTATCGAATCTGCCTATGACAATCACCAAAGAAGAAATACCGAGGCGGAATTAAAACTCATCACAAACCATATTTATTTTTATGTGGATAAGCGTTGGTGGAAGAGGGTCTCGGAAGAAGATGCTAAAGAGTATGAAAGAGTAATGTATAGTTTGGGAGGTGAGTTTGAAAAGAACATTTATCCTCGAATTAAGCAAAGATTCGGTGTTTTCCCCAAACATAATGTTGTAGGAGAAGGCGAAAGAATAAATATTCTTTTCCATCCCATGGGAGAAAATTTTGGGGGCTATTTTAGATCCGGAGATCAGCATTCTATTTACCAATACCCACGATCCAACGAGAAAAATATTCTTTATTTAAATTCCAGTTTGATAGAGAATCCCAACTTGAGGGGATATTTAGCACATGAATATATGCATCTCGTTACTTTTAATGAAAAAAACAAAGAGTTTGGAATAAGCGAGGAGGTGTGGCTCAATGAGCTTCGGGCAGAGCTGATTATTAGCAGCTTGGGATATAATGATGACTATGAAAACAGCAACCTAAGACAAAGAGTAAGAACTTTTCTCCGCGATCCGGACATCTCCCTTACTGAGTGGACGGAACAAATTGCCGATTATGGTGTGATTAATGCTTTTGGAGAGTACTTGGTCGGGCACTATGGAGAGAAAATACTTATGGACTCCCTTAACTCCCAGATTTCCGGAATTCCGAGCATTGATTACGCTTTGGAGAAAAATGAAGTAGGTAAAACTTTTTCGGAAATATTTACGGAGTGGATGATTGCCGTCTATCTCAATGACTGCAAACACGGTGATTACTACTGTTATAAGAATGAAAAATTGAAAGACTTCAGTGTTTCTCCTGCAACGGTTTTTATTCCGACAAGAGATGGCGGGTCAGTCACTGTCAGATATCAGACAAAAAATTGGGCGGGAAATTGGCACCGGATTGTCGGGGGGTCGGGCGATCTTTATTTGGATTTTTACGGAGATGAAATATTTAATGTCCCCTATATTTTGTGTGAAAAAGACGGCAATTGTGAAGTTTCTTTTTTGGAAATAGATGAAGAAGGAGAGGGGAGTGTTGTTATTGAGGAATTTAATTCCCGGTATGAATCAGTAGTTATTCTCCCCCACTTACAGCAAAAGTTTACCGGATTTAATGGGCCCGAAAAACCGGTTTCTTTTGAGTGGCAGGCGGAGGTAAGAGAAGAAAACGATGAAGAAAAGCTTAAACAGGAAGAGCTTCGCGAGCTTAGCGAGAGATTGTCGCTGATTAGAAGCAAAATAGAAGAAATAAGTCTTCTTTTGGGCATAGGGTCTTCAGACGAGACATCTTTGGATAAAATAAGAGAAGACCTCCATTACGGGATGAGAAGATCCAGGGAAGTTGAAAATTTGCAATTATTTTTAAAAAATCAAGGTGAGGAGATATATCCGGAGGGTTTGGTTACGGGCAACTTTCTCGTATTAACGAAAAGAGCGGTAATTCGTTTTCAAGAAAGGCACGCGGAAGAAATTTTGGATCCTCTCGGGCTTTCGGAAGGTACGGGATATGTCGGAGTACACACAAGGGAATTAATAAACTCTTTCTTGAATAATTAAAAATGCGCGGTTTTTCTAAGTTTTTTGTCACTCTTCTTATTGGTGCTGCCATCCTTTTTTTTGTTGTTCGGGAAATGGGAACAGAGGCAATGTGGGCCGGAATTTCTTTGTTTATAGGATGGGGAGGTCTTTTGATTTTAATAAACACTTTCTTTGTCCTCTTGGCCGGTGCGCTCAGATGGGGACAGGTTCTAAAATCAGAGAACGAAAATGTTCCTTTTTTGATAATTTTGCGTTATCTTGTAAAAGGATTTACTGTTGACTTTCTTACGCCATTTTCTCTTTTCGGAGGGGAAACCGTAAGAATTTTTTTAATGGAAAAAGAGGTTGGCGTTAAAAAAAGCGCTTTTTCCGTGATAACCGATAAAATCTTGGATGTTACGATGCTCTTTTTCTTTTTACTATTAGGAATAACGCTTTTCGTTGTTTATAGTGTAACTCCCAGCGACTCTCTTTTATTTTATGCCGCGGGGGTTATCGCTTTGGTGCTTTTTGTTCTTGTGTTGTTTTATGTAAAAGCATTGCAAAAAGAAAGCTTTTTAAAATGGGTTTTTGCGATTGTCGGTATATCAAGGAAGTACCTTGATGAGACGGAGAATGGAAGAGCTATCATTGAGGTTGAAGAAAAAATTATCCATTTTTTTTCCGGCAAAAAAAGAGAGCTTGTAAAAGGGTTGGCGTTCAGTTTTCTCCGCCACTTTTTTTTCGTGTCAAGAATTTTTTTGATTATGTTTCTAATTACCGGGTCAACAGATCCGGGAATTGCAATAACGGTCTACGGACTTGTTATTTTGGCAATGTTTCTTCCTTTGCCCGCTGCGCTTGGCTCAATGGAGGTTATTTTAGTGCTGGGACTTGGAGCGATCGGGCACGAGATTGGTGCCGGATTAACGGCGGCAACCACCCTTAGAGGAGCCGATTTAATGGTTTGCGCGGTGGGTGTGATTTTATTTATAAGACTTTCGTTCATGTCTTTCTATCATCAGTTTAATAAATTTATGGAAAGATTTGCAAAATAGATTTTTGAAGGAGTAAAAGAAGATTGCCCTTGACAAAAAAATGCCCTTAAAACCACCATTCCCCCTTAAAAACAAAGCATTGCAGGGTCAGACCCTGCAATGCTAGTTTTTTTTAGACGGACATTTCTACTTTGCTTAAGACGGATATTAGTACGTTGGGTTGATAAGACACCTGATTTGACATATTTTTTTATTTTGCTATCATTCTCTTAGTGGGTAGGTGCGAAAGGTGACTCCAATTCGGCGAAAAACCTCACTCGAGCGAGGTTTTTTGCTTTCAAAAAGCTGGTATGATGTCAAAATGTTTCTCTTTGAAAAAAGAGATTTTTTATACTTGACACCTTTTTTCACTCTGTTAGAATGAGTTCGGGTCGGAAGGCACGTACTCACAGAATTGGAGTTAACGCTTCCGGCCCTTTTAATTGCAAGCAAAAATATGAAAGAAGAAAAGAAGGAAGAGAAGATAGAAACAGACCGCTCTTTGGAAAAATATAATACGATGCGTTTGAAAAGCATTGCCGATTTCTTTTTGAGAGCGAAAGATAAGGAAGATATTGTAAAAGGAGTTAGCTTTGCAAGAGAAAAAGGCATCCCTTTTTTTATTTTGGGTGCGGGAAGTAATGTCATTTTTCCCTCAAGATATGAAGGGCTTGTAATTTTAATGGCGAATAATAATTTTAAAGTAATTGAGGAAGAGAGCTCGGTTAAAGTTTTTGCAGAAAGTGGGGCATATCTCCCCCGCGTTTCAGTTTCTGTGGATGAGAAGCTAGGAAAGGGGCTGGAATGGGCAGGAGGAGTTCCGGGAAGTGTCGGTGGAGCGGTCAGGGGAAATGCCGGAGCGTTTAACGGTTTTATGGCTGATTGCGTAAAGAGGGTGGTGGCGCTGAATACTGTTTCATTAGAAGAAGAAGTTTTTCAAAACAAGGATTGCCTTTTCGGATACAGGGAAAGTGTTTTCAAAAAGGAGGGGAAATATATTATCTTGGAGGTTGAAATGAAGTTTCCCAAAAAAGAGGAACAAAACGGCAAACAAAAGGAGTATATGGATTATCGTGAGAAGAACCATCCCATCAAACCGTCAGCGGGAAGCGTTTTTAAGAATCCTGAAGTAGATGAAAATTTTTATTATTCTTTCCCGGAAACAGAAAAGTTCAAAGAGCTTGGTTTTGTCCCGGCAAGATTTTTGATAGAGGGTTGCGGTTTGGCAGGGTTTTCGGTTGGAGAAGCGCAGGTATCGGAAAAGCATGCCAATTTTATCGTTAATAAAGGAGATGCCACTCGGGAAGATATAAAAAAACTGATAAGTATTATAAAACAAAAAGTAAAAGAAAAATTCGGGATTTCTATTACTGAAGAAGTGAAGATTGTTTGATTATTGAAATATATCTGGTAAAATAAAAAAGCTAACTTTTAAAAAGAAAATGGAAGTTGTTATCAAATCAAAAAATATAGATCTTACTCCTCATTTAAAAAATTATGCGGAGAAAAAACTTCTTTCCGCCTGTGGTCTTATTCCCGCTCTTTTAGAGAAAGAAGCCGAAGACAAAGAGCAGGTCGGAAGAGATGTAAACAGGGTAGTCCTGGAAGTGGAAATTGAAAAAGTTACCGGAGATGAAAAAGGCAGGATATTTCGTACCGAAGCGCAGATGATTCTCCCCGGGCGGATAATAAAAGCGGAAGATGTTGCCGAAACGGTGAAGGCTTCTATAGATGAAGTGAAGTATGAGCTTCAAAGACAGGTGAAAGACTATAAAGAGAAGGTGGAAACGATAAAAAAGAAAGGTGGACAGCAAGCGAAAAAAATGAGGGAGTAAGTGGATTAATGTAAGTAGAATATACAAGTGTCTTTTTTAAAGAAAATATTTGGTGATCCGAATGAAAAGTACCTAAAGTCAATAAAACCCCTTGTTTCCGATGTTAATAATTTGGAAAAAGAGCTGGAGGGGCTTACCGACGAAGAGATAGGCGAAAAATCGAAAGATCTCCAAAGCAGAGCAAAACAAGAACCACTAGACGGCCTTTTGCCGGAAGCCTTTGCTTTGGCGCGCGAATCGGCAAAAAGAACTTTGAGTCAACGGCATTATGATGTCCAAATTTTAGGAGGTATTATTCTCCACCAAGGAAGGACCGCAGAAATGAAAACAGGGGAAGGTAAGACGCTTTCCGCCACTCTTCCCGCCTATCTGAATGCGCTTACGAAAAAAGGAGTGCATATTGTCACCGTTAACGACTATCTGGCGAGAAGAGATACGGTGTGGATGGGGCAGATATATCATTTTTTGGGAATTTCCGTGGCGTGCATAAATGACAGGCAGTCTTTTATATATGATCCCGAGCATAAATCGGGAAGCGAAGAGAAGGACGAGGCTCGTGATAAGATGGGGTCGTTTTATGTTGAAGAAGATTTTCTTCGACCGTGCAGTAGAAAAGAAGCTTATCTTGCGGACATAACTTACGGAACGAACAACCAGTTTGGATTTGATTATTTACGCGATAATATGGCGATTACTTTTGCTGACCGTGTTCAAAGAGGATTTAATTATGCGATAGTGGACGAAGTTGACTCTATCTTGATTGATGAAGCGAGAACCCCGCTTATTATTTCGGTTCCCGAAGAAGGGGAGGAGTTTGAAAACAAGAAAGCGATGTACAAGGAGTTCTCACAAATTGTCCCCAAGCTGGAAGCGGGCACCGACTATGAAATCCATGAGAGAGAAAAAGCGGTAACACTTACCGAGGAAGGGATAGAAAAGGTTGAAAGAATACTGAATGTAGAAAACATCTATGATGATAAGGGAATAAATTCCGTATATCATTTAGAGCAGGCTCTTCGTGCACAGGCGAAACATCCCGAAACAAAAAAACCGACTTATGAAAAAGATATCAATTATGTTATTAAAGATGGAGAAGTAATTATTGTTGACGATTTTACGGGAAGGCTTATGCCGGGAAGAAGGTGGTCCGGAGGGCTTCATCAGGCGATAGAAGCGAAAGAAGGCTTGGAAATAAAACCGGAGTCCAGTACCATGGCTAGTGTTACATTCCAGAATCTTTTCAGAATGTACGACACAATATCCGGAATGACGGGAACGGCGGTAACGTCGGCCGAAGAGCTTTTCAAGGTTTACGGAATGGAGGTTACGATTGTCCCCACAAACAGACCCCTTATAAGGAAGTCTCTCTCCGATTTGGTTTATAAAACGGAAAGAGCAAAATTTAATGCGGTTGTAGATGAGGTTAAAAGAAGAAATGAAAAAGGGCAGCCGGTTCTTATTGGAACGGTTTCAATTGAGAAAAACGAGGTTCTTTCAAAGATGCTTAAAAGAAATGGTGTTCCCCATAAGCTGCTAAACGCTAAAAACCATGAAAAAGAAGCGGAGATTATTGCTCAAGCCGGAAGACTCGGTGCGGTAACGGTTGCGACAAATATGGCGGGAAGAGGGGTTGATATAATTCTAGGAGGAACTCCTCCCGAGGAAGAAGAAGCACGGAAGGTGTGTGATCTTGGAGGACTTTTTGTTTTGGGTACCGAGAGGCACGAGGCAAGAAGAATAGACGACCAGCTTAGAGGAAGATGCGGGAGACAAGGGGATCCCGGAGAAAGCCAATTTTTTGTTTCACTGGAAGACGATTTGATGAGAATTTTTGGAGCGGAGAAAATAAGTGGACTAATGAGTCGTTTTAATCTTCCGGATGATATGCCGATTGATGCGAGATATGTTTCGGGAATTATTGAATCGGCCCAAAAGAGGGTTGAGGGGCATCATTTTGACGCGCGTAAGCATATCTTGCAATACGATGAAGTGTTGTTTAAACACCGCGAAAAGTTTTACAAATTCAGAACCGATATTTTAAAGAGGGCGGAGAACAAAGAAAGAGGCTCGGAAGAAAGTTTGCGTGCTTACATTCTGGAAATATTTGAGAAGAACGAAAAAGACAAGGAAGAATACTTAAAAAAAGAAGAAGACGTTATTTCGCGAGTGGGAGACGAAGAGAAAGGAAAAGAAGAAATGAATAATATAGAAAGGTTTGTTATCTTGAGAACGATGGACTTTCTCTGGAAAGACCACTTAACAATGATGGAGGAGTTAAGGGAGGCTGTACGGCTTAGAGCCTACGGGCAAAAAGATCCTCTTACCGAATATAAGAGGGAGGGCCATAGAGCCTTTAAAGAATTAATGGTCAATATTGAGCTCGAAATTAGCGAAAGGATTTTACGAGTTAATATTGCCAGAACAAGA
The DNA here is from genome assembly GCA_003559635.1 of Candidatus Nealsoniibacteriota bacterium. Lineage (GTDB taxonomy): Bacteria > Patescibacteriota > Minisyncoccia > Minisyncoccales > PWPS01 > PWHW01. The sequence continues at coordinate 19,868 of PWKU01000034.1, forward strand.
CCCAACACACAAAGAATAGTTATAAGGAAGAATGTTGAATCGGAAAATAGTGATTCGGGGAAAAAGAAAACCAAGAGAAACGATCCTTGTTTTTGTGGAAGCGGAAAGAAATACAAAAGATGCCATGGAAAGTAAAGTTTTTTAGCGAAGCAAAGCAAAACGTCTATTAGTGACTATGTAAGAAAGAACAGCGTTGTTTGCAGTTTATCAGAACGAAAGAATTTGGAGCGAGGCAATAAATCTTCAAAGTAGCTCTCGCAGGCCTGTTGGCATGGTCTTCGACTTTAGTCGAAGCAACAAGCCTAAGAGCGTAGGCTGGCAAATCTCGCTGGGATTTGAATAGCCGGTACTTTGAAGATTTAATTGCCGAGTAAAGGTAAGTAGCGCTATTAATTCTTACAGTGATTATTGACAAAAAGCAGAAAAAGTGCCATATTATCCATTATGAAAATGAAAAACTCCATCATAATAGCTCTTGTTGCTCTGGTAGTTTTGACCGGTATTATTATTTTTCCTACCACTTTCAATAAAGGGGTAAATTTTATTAACAAAGAAACCTTTCTTTCTCTACCAACGATGAAGGAGCGAGATTTCATGTTTGGTCTTGATCTTCAAGGAGGAGCTTACCTTCTTTATGAGGCCGACTTTGAAGAAGAGATTCCTTCCGGAGAGAGATTGCAAAGAATGGAGGGTTTAAGAAATCTTATCGAAAGAAGAGTTGACCTTTACGGCATTGCTGAATCTTCAATACAAGTTAGAGGAGAAAGACTTGTTGTTGAAATTCCGGGAGCTCATGATTTGGATGAAGCGATAGACATTATTGGGGAAACTCCGTTTTTGGATTTTCGTGAAATGTCAACGGAAATTCAAGAAAAACAAGAAGAAAAATGGGAAGAGATTGCGGACCATTTCGGAAAAAGTATTGATGAGATAACTCTTGAAGATATAATGGAATTGGAGGAGGCAGATATAGAAGATTGGGAAATTGTGATGAGTGACCCCTATGTGGAAACCAGTCTTACGGGGAGACATCTTAAAAATGCGGGCGTTTCAATGCATCCTATTACCCAAGATCCCGTAATTGTACTAAATTTTAATGAAGAAGGAGCGGAGCTTTTTGAAGCGATTACTGCAAGGAATGTAGGGAAGCCACTGGCAACGTTTTTGGACGGTGAAATTTTGCAAGAAGCTACGGTCCAAGAAAAGATAACGGGAGGAGAAGCACAGATCACGGGACAATTTACCGTAGAAGAAGCCTATACCATAGCGAGAGATCTCAGAATTGGCGCTTTGCCGGTTCCTATTGAACTTCTCTCTCAACAAAGCATCGGCCCCGCGCTCGGAGAAGAGTCTTTAGACGTTTCTCTTAGAGCCGGTATTCTGGGACTTTTGCTGGTTGCCGGATTTATGATTTTTGTTTACCGTTTGCCGGGACTTTTGTCTGTAATTTCTCTTTGTATATACGTTCTATTTGTTATTTTCCTCTTTAAGGTTGTTCCCGTGACACTGACCCTTTCCGGAATTGCGGGGTTTATTCTTTCCATAGGAATGGCGATTGATGCTAATATTTTGATTATTTCCAGAATGAGAGAAGAAATCAGAGAAGGAAAAAGCATAAGCAAAAGTATTGATGAGGGATACAAAAGAGCTTGGACTTCGATACGGGACGGAAATATTACAACTCTAATGGTAGCGATTATTCTTTTCTTTATTACCACCAGTTTTGTCCGCGGGTTTGCCATCACATTGATTTTGGGAATAGTAGTCAGTCTTTTTTGCGCAATGATTATAAATAGAATACTTCTGTTTTTTGCCGAAGAAAGTAGATTGTCAAAAATTAAGGATTTGTGGGTGTAAAAATATGAAATTTCAATTTACAAAATATAGAAAGTTTTACTACGGTGCTTCAACGCTCCTTGTCCTCTTTAGCTTACTGGCGATTGTTTTTTTGGGACTTGTTCCCGGGATTGAATTTGTGGGAGGAAGTGTTTTGGAAGTGGAATATGAAGAAGAAAGACCTTCACTGGAAGATGTACGTCTTATAGTAAGTCAGCTGGGATTACAAGAAGTTAATGTTCAGCCTCTTGGAGAAACAGGATTTTTAATAAGGACGGAAAGCGCGGATGAAGAGACGCACCGAAAAATAATGAACATTCTTGAAGGGGCAAAAGAGGTGCAGTTTGAGGCCATTGGTCCCACTGTCGGAGAAGAGCTTAGAAGAATGTCACTTATTGCAATTTTAGTCGCTTCTCTTTTGGTTGTGATTTATATTATGGTGAGTTTTAAAGAAGAGGACGGATCAATAAGTTCTACAAAATACGGGCTTATCGCTACGGGCGTAGCGTTTTTGCATGATGTTTTAATTGTTTTGGGAGTGTTCGCGGTTTTGGGTTATTTTTATGGAGTGCAAGTAACAATTCCAATAGCGGTTGCGCTTTTGACAACTCTCGGGTATTCAATTAATGATACGGTAGTGATTTTTGACAGAATTCGCGAAAACTTGCGCAGAAACAAAAGTGGCAGAGACAGCCTGGAAAAAGTAATAAATAATAGTCTTAACGAAACGCTGGGAAGGTCGGTGGGAACCTCGGTAACCACTCTTTTTGTCCTGGTGGCACTTCTCTTCTTCGGCGGAGCAACTCTTCATTATTTTGTTCTGGCTCTTATCATAGGGATTATTATCGGAACATACTCTTCAATCTTTCTCGCCGGATGTCTGGTTCTTGACTGGAATAGTTTGACGAAGAAGTCAAAATAGAGTATAAATTATCAAGGCTAATTATTCCTAAAATAATTCTAATATATAAAAGCATGTTCAAATATAATACAATTTGTAAAGAAATTCTAAGTTCTCTTCAAGAAAGGACAAAAGAAATAATTATATGCAGGTTTGGACTTTTTGGAAATGAAAAGAAGACACTTGAAGCTGTCGGAAAAGATCACCAGGTTACGCGTGAGAGGGTTCGTCAGATTGAAAAAGATGGCATAAAACAAATAAAAAAAAGAACCGGAGACTATAAGGAAGTTTTTTCCGGCTTTAAAAGTAAATTGGCTGATTTTGGGGGGTTAAAGAGAGAAGATTTTTTAGTTAGCGAGTTAGCGGGAAGCGATGATTGTAAAAATTGTATTATTTTTCTTTTGACCGTTAGTGGTGATGTCTTCCGAGTTTCCGAAAACAACGAACATCATGCTTTTTGGGCTAGAGATAAAGAGGTTATCAAAAAAGCGAAAAAAGTAATCGATGACGCTTACAAAACTCTCAAGAAACAAGACAAGCTGCTTTCTCTCGATGGTTTCCAGATCAAAGAAGATGTTTCAAGAGAAGCTCTGAGTTCTTATTTGGAAATTTCCAAAAGAGTCATCAAAAACGAAGAGGGACTTTTTGGAATCTCTACATGGCCGGAAATAAATCCGAAGGGGATTAAAGACAAGGCATACCTTGTTTTTAAAAGAGAAAACAAACCACTCCATTTCAAAGAAGTGGCATCTCTTTTGGGCGAGGGGGCAAATCCGCAGACTACTCACAATGAGTTGATTAAAGATTCTCGTTTTGTTCTTGTTGGAAGAGGGGTTTATGCTCTTTCAGAGTGGGGTTATATGCCGGGAGAGGTGAAAGAGGTTATTCGCACGATACTGGAGAAGGAAGGAGCGTTGCTCAAGAACGAAATTATTGTTCGCGTGGAAGAGCAAAGGATAGTAAAGAAAAACACAATAATACAAAATTTAAGCAATAAAAAGTATTTTATAAGGACGCCTGATGGAAAATATACCGTCGCTTAACGAAATATTCCTATACCAAATTAAACTCGCAGAAAACATTGGCCCCGCCATGGAAGGCGTGTGGAATTTTTTCTGGACATGGGGGTGGATTGCTCTACCCTTTTTTTTATGGCCGGTCGTTAAATTTCAATGGTTGTATTGGAGAAACAGCTTGTGGGATGACAATGTAAATAAAAAGATTATTCTGGAGTTTCGTATTCCAAACGAAATCGTAAAACCGATAAGGGCGATGGAGGTTGTCATTACCGGATTATGGCAACTATACAAACCTCCAAGCTGGTTCGAGAAGTGGTGGCTAGGAGAGGAGGACCCTTCATTTTCTTTTGAGATTGTGGCGATTGACGGAATTCCTCATTTTCTGGTACGTCTTCCCGAGTCGCAAAGGGAAATGTTTGAGCAGCATTTTCATGCTCAATATCCGGAGGCGGAAATATTTGAGGTGGAAGATTATACAAAAATGGTTCCTAAAAATGTTCCCAATAAAAGATGGGAACTGTGGGGAAGTGATTACATAATGCCGGGAGGAGATGAGTATCCCATAAAAACATATCGAGACTTTGAAACGGAACGCGAGCCTACGGAAGAAAAACGCATTGACCCGATGGCCTCTTTAATGGAGGGGCTTACTAAAACAGGGGAAGGAGAGCAGATTTGGATTATGATAAAAGCAAAACCAATTACGAAGGATACATCGGATTTTCCTGAAAGATCAAAAAAACTTTACGAGAAATTAGCGGGAAGGAAAGAGAAGCCTCCCTCTCCTCCGCTTTGGCGGCAAATATTGTCAATCTTGACCGGTTACCCAAAAGAGGAAGATGAAAACGGAGAAGATAGCACTATTCCGGTGGAAATGAAATTAACTCCCGGGGAAAGACAGCTGGTTGAGAGCATAGAAAGTAAAAGAACAAAACATCTTTTTGAGTGCTTTATTCGCCATATCTATATTGCAAGAAAAGAAAAGTTTTCGATTCCCGCAGGAATTAAAATTCCGATGAGTTACTTTAGCCAATTTAACAATACAGGTCTTGGATTTATAATACCTTACACAAAAACAATTACTAAAATTAAACAAAACTGGTGGGATTGGTTTTGGATGTTAAAGAAAAGACTTTATCTTAGAAAGAGAAGAATATTCCGAAATTATATAAGGAGAGCGCCAGCTTTCTATCCGCTGGTTAGAGGAGAGGAAGTTTTTGTACTAGGTTCCGATGAACTTGCAACTTTGTTTCACTTTCCTTCCAGAATTTCTGTTCCGCCTTCTGTAATACCGAGAGTTGAAGCAAGAAAGAGAGAAGCTCCGCATAATCTTCCGGTTGAAGAATAAAAAAACAAAAAATGAGTGATAATGACATAACATTTTTCGGATACACAAATTTTCGCAACGAAAAGCGGAAATTTGGGATTAAGCGTGATGATCGGCGTCGCCATTTTTATGCTATTGGTAAAACAGGAATGGGTAAGTCGGTATTGCTTGAAAATATGGCTATTCAAGATATCCAGCGAGGAGATGGGGTGGGGTTTATCGACCCTCACGGAGAGGCGGTGGAAAAAATATTAAAATGTATTCCGGAAGAGCGTGTTAATGATATAGTCTATTTTAACCCGGCAGATACGAAAAGAGTTATTGGTTTTAATGTTATGGAAAGAGTGGATAAAGATTACAGGCACTTAGTTGCCTCCGGACTAATGGGTGTTTTTAAGAAGATATGGCCAGATGTTTGGTCGGCAAGAATGGAGTATATTCTTAACAATACTATTCTTGCTCTTTTGGATTATCCGAATTCCACCCTTTTAGGGATAAATCGGATGATGTCCGATAAAGAATTTCGGGCAAAGGTTATTGAAAAAATCACAGATCCGGTTGTGAAATCTTTCTGGACAAAAGAATTCGCTTCGTGGAGCCAACAATACGCTACCGATGCGGTTTCGGCAATTCAAAACAAAGTGGGTCAGTTCACATCGGTCTCTGTTGTAAGAAATATCATTGGTCAAGTAAACTCAACCATTGATATGCGCGACATCATGAACAATCAGAAGATACTGATAGTTAATCTTTCCAAAGGAAAAATAGGGGAGGACAATTCGATGCTCCTGGGAGCTCTTGTTATTACCAAGCTTCAACTTGCGGCAATGGAGAGAGTAAACATTCCCGAAGAGGAGAGAAAGGACTTCTTCTTATATATTGATGAGTTTCAAAACTTTGCGACGCGTTCCTTTATCAATATTCTCTCCGAGGCACGCAAGTATCGGTTGTCATTAACCTTAGGGCATCAGTATATTGGGCAACTGGATGAATATGATAAAACGGGACATCATATGCGTGATGCAATTTTTGGAAATGTGGGTACTATTGTCTCCTTCAGGCTGGGAGCCGAAGATGCGGAGTTTTTGGAAAAAGAATTTGTGCCGACTGTGACCATGGATGATATAATCAACCTTCCAAAACACAATGTTTACACAAAACTGATGATAGACGGAATTTCCGGAAGGCCTTTTTCTGCGGAAACGATGCCTCCCTTTGAGGAAGAAGATGCAGTATCAATTCAGAAGATTATTAGGGTGTCAGGGGAGCGTTACGGAACGGACAGGGTAAAAGTGGAAGAAAAATTGTCGCGCTGGCTTGGCGAATTTAAAGAAGCAACCGGAAAGAAGGAAACAAGCGATGCGGACTTGCCTGGATCCGGCGGAGAGCTTTATGATGCAACATGCACTAAATGCGGTAAAAAAACCAAAGTTCCTTTTGCTCCTGACGGAAACCGACCGACATTTTGTAAAACATGCAGGAAATCTTTAAAAAATAAGAATGAAAAGAAAAAGGAGAGCGAGGAAGAAGGTGAAAATCCCGAAAATAAAGACAAAAAAACTTCTTTAAGAGATGCTCTTGAAGAGATAAAAGGAGAGGAAGAAAAAAATAAAGTTAGTGGTCTTAAACAAGCGCTACAAGATGCTTTTAAAAAGAAAAAGGACGATTAGAAACATTAACGTGAAGGGAAGAGTTGTTCTGGTGCGTTGCGATTTTAATGTCTCTTTAAATGAAAATGGAGAAGTTGAAGATGATTTAAGAATTAGACAAGTTCTCCCGACGATTCGTTATCTTTTAAAGAAGAAAGCAAAAGTTGTTCTACTTAGCCATTTCAGCTCAAAGGGGCAAAGTGCACACCCTGTTAAAAAATCGCTTTCCGGTCTTCTTAAGACAGAAGTGGGTTTTGTCGATGATTGTGTCGGGGAAAAGGTACTGGAAAAAATAAGGAAGATGGAAGAAAGGGAAGTACTCCTTCTGGAAAATGTAAGAATGCATAAAGAAGAAGAAGAGAGTTCGACTGAATTTGGAAAGGAGCTGGCTTCTCTTGCCGATTTTTTTGTTAATGATGCTTTTTCCGTTTCTCATCGTAGCCATGCTTCGCTAACACAAATTCCATTGTTTATTCCTGCCGTAAAAGGATTTTTAATGGAAAGAGAGATAAAGTTATTAGGTGATATTCGGAAGAATTCTAAAAAGTCGGTAGCGGTTATTATCGGAGGGGTAAAAATCAAATCGAAAATATCGGTGGTAAATTATTTTTTAAAAAATGCAGAACATGTTTTGCTTGGAGGAAAGATTGCTAATATGGTACTTATTGTACGGAAGATTGCGTTCAACCTTCCCTGGCCAAGCGATGAAATTGAAGAAGTGGTAAAAAAGATTGATTATACTTCTACCAAGCTCCATATACCGGTTGATGTTGTTTCATCGCCGGATAATACGGGAGAAAAAGGTGTTCGGGAAATAGCTCCGGGGAAGATAAGTGGAGAAGAAGATATTTTTGATATCGGGCCCGAAACGCGAAAACTTTACGGTGATATTTTAAAAGAAGCGGAAGTAATAATTTGGGCCGGACCACTTGGTTTTTCTGAGAAAAAGCCGTTTGAGGGCGGAACGAAAGAAGTAGGGGAAATGGTTGCCGAAAATAAAAAAGCTATTAAAATAGTCGGTGGGGGAGATACTATAAAAGCGTTTCAAAAATTTAATTTGTTGGAAAAAATGGATCTTGTCTCTTATGGAGGAGGAGCCATGCTCGCATATTTGAGCGAGCAAGCCATGCCGGGAATTGAGGCGTTAGAAGAAAATCAACAATGAAAAACTTAAAAGAGGTTTCAGAAAGAATAAAAAAAGCGGTTGATGATAATGAAAAAATCGTCCTTTATGGTGATGCGGATTTGGACGGAGTTACTTCTGTGGTAATTCTAGAAGAGGCAATTGGTAAAATAGGGGGTAGAGCTGTTGTTTATATTTCCGACAGAGAAAATTGGGGCTACGGTTTGAGCAAAGAAGCTGTATTGAATATGAAGAAAGAGTCTCCGGCACTTCTTATCTCACTTGACTGCGGAATCAGTAATTTTGAAGGAGCGGAAACCGCAAACAAAGAGGGCTTTGATTTTGTAATTATTGATCATCACAAAACGCAGTCTAAACTTCCAAAAGCTTCATTGATATTGGATCCGTTACAAGAAGGAGATCGATACCCTTTTAAAAAGCTGGCAAATGCCGGAGTGGTTTATAAGCTTACTCAGGAGATGCTGGGCAAAGATTTTCCGGCCAAGAAAAATAGGTTTTTAGAAATGGTTGTTTTGGCAACTATCGCTGACATGGTTCCCAAAGAAGCCGATAATAAGAAGTTTTTGGAAGAAGGATTGGGGCTTTTGGAAGATCCTTCAATCACTTCACTAGCGGTTTTAAAGGAAAGAACGGAAGAAAACTTTGTTGAGTATGTAACGTCTCTATTAAATGTCACAAAGGCTAAAGGCACAGCAAATAACACATATTTTTTCTTTAAAGAAGATGATCCTCAAGAAATTGAGAATCTGATTAACGAGATAAAAGTAGATTATGAAAAGAGGAAGCAGGAAATAAAAGTGGAAGAAGAAAGGATAAGTGAGAAAGTAGATGAGGACTCTCTGTTTATCTTTGAAGAAGGTTCTTTTCCTTCTTCTTTAGCCGGTTCGGTTGCGTCAAAGATTATAAAAAAGCACGGCAAAACGGTTTTTTTGTATGCCAGAGAAGATGGTATTGCGAGTGGCTCTGTCAGAGTAGTTGTCGGCCAGGATGCGGTTGAAATGATGACGCACTGCAAAAAGTATCTGGAATCCTTTGGTGGACATCCGGAAGCCGCAGGCTTTATGCTAAAAGAAGAAAATATTGAAAATTTCAAAAATTGTTTAACGGATTATTTTTGTAAATATTTAAATAATTAAAAGTATGAAAAAAATAACCATCTACACCGACGGAGGAGCGCGTGGAAATCCCGGACAGGCCGCTGCAGGAACTGTTTTTTATAACGAAAAAGGAGAGAAGGTGAAGGAATACGGAAAATATTTAGGAGATAACTTGACCAATAACGAAGCTGAGTACATGGCCGCTATTTTTGGTTTGGAGAAGTTCAAATCTTTCTTCGGAAAAAGAATTGCAAAAGAAACGGAAGTGACTCTTTGCAGCGACTCGGAGCTTCTTGTGAACCAGTTGAACGGAAAATATAAAATTGAAAACGAGAAACTTCAACCTCTTTTTCTAAAATTATGGAATCTTCGCTTGGATTTCAGAAAGGTAAAAATTTCGTCGGTTTCTCGGACAAAAAATAAAGATGCGGACAGAATGGTTAATGAGGTTCTTGATAATGAAAAAAAGGCGACAAAATTGTTTTAGAAATTACTGAACTCTTCTCACATATTCTCCTGTGTCCGTATTTACCTCGACGGTGTCTTTTTCTTTTATAAAAAGAGGAGCGTCAATTTTCTTTCCCGTTTCCAGTGTTACTACTTTTGTTCCTCCTTCCGATCTGTTTCCCTTGACTCCCGGAGGAGCTTCTTCCACTTGAAGGCTTATTTTTATCGGTAGCAAAACATTGATAATTTTTTCTCCAAATAACAGTGTGGTGACAGGAGCTTTTTCCTTGAGATAATTTACTCTCTCGCCGAGGACGCCTTCATCCAACTTGAAGCGGCTTGAGGGATTGTTTTCTTCGTGAAAAACATATTCTCCCTTATGAGAGTAAACAAAAACGGCACTTCTCTTTTCTAAATCCGCTTCTTCCACCTCTTCTCCGGGGTGGAATGTTTTTTGCAAGACGGCACCTGTTCTGATGTTCTTTAGCTCTGCCTGCACAACAGATTTACCCCTTCCTTTTACGACATGGGAGTGTTTGGTTATTTCGTAGGGGTCTTCTCTTAAAATGATTACTTTTCCTTTTTTTATCTCATTATGCTTTAACATGGCTGTTTGATTATTATCTTTTTATGAGTTATAATATAGCACAAACTTAAAAAAGGTGGGATGGGCGATGATAATGGTCAATATTTTGGTGATCATTGCAGTTCTTTTTATTCTATTGGGAATATATACATTATTAATGAATGCACAAGACCGGAAAAATTCGGAGCAAGAAGGGAGAGAAGAGATGAGTATCCTCGCGAAGCTATTTTCTATCTCCAAAGAAGAGGAAGAAGAAGGGAATGAGAGAGATATAAGGTTAGAAAAATATAAGAAAAAACTTGAAAGACTGGGATTTAATGGAAAAAACTTGGAAGCTCTTCCAGAAAAAAAGAAGAAAAAAGTTCTCAAAATTCTTGATAATGGCTCAATGAGGTTATATATGGATCAATTACAGGAGGTCAGATCAGTGAAAAAGAGCCCCAAGAAGAACCTTAAAAGATGTTAATAGTCAAAAACATCTGGGCACCGAAAGGTGCTTTTTTTTCCGCTTTTTTTGTTTTTTTGGTAAAATAACGCTATATGGAAAACAAAATCAATTTTGATGTCGCTATTATTGGAGGAGGGCCGTCGGGAATGATGGCCGCAATTTCGTCTGCTAGAAAAGGAGCCAGTGTTGTTCTACTTGAAAAGAATAAAAAGCTTGGGCAAAAATTATTACTGACCGGAAACGGTAGGTGTAATATAACAAATGCGGAATTTGATACAAAGAGATTGGTTTCATATTACGGGAAAAGAGGAAAGTTTCTTTTTTCCGCTTTTCATCTTTTTGGCCCACAAGAGGTAATGGATTTTTTGAAGGAAGAGAGGGTAAGCACTAAAATTGAGAGAGGCGGGCGCGTCTTTCCGAAAAGCAACAAAGCAGAAAGTGTGCTCAACGCTCTTATTAGATGTTTGAAAAAGAACAATGTTACTGTTGTTTGCAACGCGAAGGTTCACCGTTTGGCGGAAAAAGATAAACGAATAAAAAAAATTGTGCTCCAAGGGAAGAAAGAGGTTTTTGCCAAAAACTATATTCTCTGTGCCGGGGGAGTAGCATATCCGGCAACCGGATCTACCGCAGATGGAATAAGAATGGCAAAATCTCTCGGACACAAAATAGAGGAGATTAATCCGGCGTTGGTGCCGATTAAAATTAAAGAGGGTTTTGTAAAAGATTTGGGGGGACTCTCTCTCAAAAATGTGGAAATTACTGCAAAGCGGGGGAAAAAGTCTTTGAAAAAATTTGGAGAGTGTCTGTTTACCCATTACGGAATGAGCGGGCCGATAATTTTGGAAATGAGCAAGGAAATAGGAGAAATGTGGAAAGAAGGGGAAGTAAGTTTGTTTCTTGATTTAAAGCCGGCACTGGATTGCAAAAAACTTGATCGTAGGGTTCAGCGTGATTTTCAGAAGTATGGCAATAAACTTTTTAAAAACAGTCTAAATGATCTTTTGCCCTCCAAATTAATTTTTCCGATAATAAAATTGTCCCGGATAGATCCGCAAAAAAAAGTTAATGAGATAACCAGGGACGAAAGAAAAAGACTGGTCGGCATACTGAAAAACATGGAGATGACCGTAGAAGGAACGATGGGGGTTGACTTGGCGATTACCAATACCGGAGGTGTTTCGCTTTCCGAAATAGACGAGAAGACAATGCGCTCGAAAAAAATTAACAACCTCTTTTTTGCGGGGGATATTATCGATTTGGACGGACCGACAGGAGGTTTTAATTTGCAAATGTGTTGGAGTACCGGATATGTGGCGGGAAAATCTTCTGCAAAACCATAAAAATTTTTATTATTATCATATATATTTAAATAACAAAGAATGAAGAGACTGAAAAGGGTAAAAGCATTTTATGATAAATACGAAAGATACCTTATCCCCGGTGCGCTTGTTTTCGGATTTGTTACTGATGTATTAACATTTCGGTTTATCAATTTTACCGCCGCGATGATTCTTCTGGCGGGCCATATTCTTTTTGTTGGAGTGAATATCACGGTTATCAATTTTTACGAAGTAAAGAGAATTACCGGAAAGTTTTTTTCTTACTGGCGCATACTTGCCCCTCTTTTCTTGCAATATTCTTTTGGTAACCTTTTTAGTGCTTTTCTAATCTTTTATTCTCATAGTGGTTCGTTTTCTGCAAGTTGGCCCTTTATAGGTGTTGTCATATTTTTAATGATAGGAAACGAGGTTTTCCGTAAATACAATGTCCGGCCTTCTATCCAGATCAGTGTTTATTTTTTTGCAATTTTTTCATATCTGAATCTTCTTTTTCCGAACCTGTTAAAAGATTTGGGAGATTGGATTTTTATTGGTAGCGGACTTGTCAGTTTAACTGCAGTAGTGCTTTTTATCCATTTTCTTTCTTCTTATGTTCCGCAAGTTAAGGAGAGGAAGAAAACGCTGTCATTCTCCGTTGGGAGCATTTTCTTGGTAATGAATTTGTTTTATTTTTTCAATCTTATTCCTCCGATTCCTCTCTCGATTCAGGATATTGGCATTTACCACGATATAAGAAGAGTTGATGGCAGTTATGAGGTGTTAACCGAGGAGTGCGACGGTTATCTGAAATGTCTGTTTTTTTACGAGAGGAGGCATATATCGTCGGAAAGGGGACGGCTTTATCTTTACAGCGCGGTTTTTGCGCCGGAAGATATGAAACTTAACGTTTCCCATGAATGGCAAAAATTTAATGAGGAGAATAACAGGTGGGAAACGGCTGGAAATATTCCCTTTTCCGTTGTCGGGGGAAGAGACACGGGCTACAGATGGTATACTTATTATATGGTCACTCCCGGTTTCTGGAGAGTTAATGTTAAGACGGAGAAAGGGCAAACTATCGGTCGAAAAAACTTTTACGTTTTTGAAGAAGATAATATTATTAAAACAAAAAAGAAGATATAATCTGTATTGTCGCCAAATGACATGGGGCTTGAGTATTGATAACATCTTATTTTTATAGTAATTTGAAGCCACTATGACGAAAGAAAAAAACAACGAAAAATTTTTTACGGACAGGGATAAAACACTTTTGAAGCTTTTTTTTGTAACATTTTTACTGTCCATTTTAGTTCTGAACTGGAACGATCTTTCTTGGTTTATGAATGTTAGGACGGCTCCGCAACTTATTCGGCAAAATCTGTCGGGAGTTTTCTTTACGGAGAGAGGAGGAGAAGATAATGGAAAAGTAGAGGAAGAAGACGATAATGGAGATGATGAAGAGGAGATTGATCCCGCCGTTTACTGTGAAGGAAATGAAATAACAATTTCTGCTATAGATATAACGGCGCCGGTTGTGGAGGCGGGAGGAACAACGGAAGTGGAGTATAGGGAGGCCTTGGATAGAGGAGTAATTCACTTTCCGGGAACTGCCTATCCCGGGGAAGAAGGGATGAGTGTACTACTTGGGCATTCTGCTCCACCCGGATGGCCGAAAATTAACCATGATTGGGTTTTTACCGATATAGATGATTTAAAAGAAGGAAATGAAATTGAAGTTTGCTATAACAACATACTCACCGTTTATACGGTAATCGATGAAGAAGAGGGCAAAAAAATATATGAAGTTGGTGAAGATGTTCCTCCCTTGTACTCTCCGGAGGAACAAAAAAAAGAAATAGTTATAATGAGTTGCTGGCCTCCGGGGAGTAGCGACGGCAGAATAGGAGTTCGCGCTGTAGTCAAATAACCTCCCAACACCCCCAAAAAAGCATTGCAGGGTCAGACCCTGCAATGTTAGA
>PWKU01000042.1 GCA_003559635.1 Candidatus Nealsoniibacteriota bacterium
CAGCGAACAACGTCGAAGAGAACTTGGCGAGATATACGGAAGGATAGCTGAAAATAGTGTCGGTATGGATGAAGCATTCAAAGCGTATGTGTCGGACGTGAAGGAAATTCAATCGTTTCTATCGAACGACTTGACATCAAAAGGGATTGAAGCAATTGCTCCTGTCTCCCGTAAAGCCGTTACTGACGGAAACAGACTGAAACGTGAAATTAACAAACTTCAATTGTCGATTGAAGCAGCGAGATCAGAGATGGCACATAGCGGCAGGTAATATATCAGAAATTGCTGCGAAAGATCAACACAAATAGAAACAAATTAAATCGATTCAAGAATTTAAGGGGGATTCATGATTGGCAGTTTATTAAGTCTACTACTACTTGTATTCGTTATCGGTGCTGTGTTCGTTGTCCGAAAGCTTGATGGTGGAAAACGCATTATCAATTAATCTCAAAACAAGGAAGGATTTACTATGTACACAATAAAATATATTTTCCTCGCAACCGTCCTGACAGTCGCGCTGACATTTTTCATGCTCGGACAGGACACATACGGCGATAAGCACAATGCCGATAAGAAGCATCACGATATGTCGGAGATGCTCGGTAAGCCGACAGTGGATGTGACAGTCGATGAACTTCATATGAAGATCTGGCTCGTAACACAGGAACAACACGAAGAGATGATGAAGGGAGAGATAAATAAGAAGATGATGGATAAAGAAAGGGAAGGCGCAATAAGATCAATGGAGATGGTGGGAATAAAAAGGACCGGTAGTGTAGCGAAGAAAATGGAAGACACCAGTATGGTAAAAGAGAAAGATATGAAGGGGGTGAAAGTCGACAGTAAGAAGGCAGAAAGATCGACGAAAGAATCGATGCTCACCGGGACACATCACATCATGCTTGATGTAACAGACGCTGAAAGCGGAAACGAAATTGATGATGCCAGCGCCAAGATCGATATTGTGTCTCCATCAGATAAAAACTCTTCAGTCGACCTCACGGCGATGATGATGAACCACTTTGGCGGCGGTCTCACACTTGATGAAGAAGGGGAATATGATTTTACTCTCAGCGTGAATGTTAATGGAGTTTCCACGACAACACAATTCCAACATACAGTAAAGTAGGTAAAATCTGACAGGTTATTCGAGCATTGTGCCGGTGTAAAGCAGCACCTGCACAATGCTTGAGTTATTTAATCCTGCATTCGTAAATGTAGTACTTTATCCGGTTTAGTCTGTTATTTCTCTAAATCAGGAGAATTAGTCCATTATTCATCCCTTTGGACGATTGATTTCCCGCTCAATTTAGTTGTACCTTAGATAGTAGGAGATTAGTTGAAATTCGGCAAAGGGGAAGCCGGGTTTCTTCTATTCAATAAGTGTGATTAATGAGTATTTTGGAGAATAAAATTCTATTGAGGAGTAGGCTATGAAACGATTTACAACGATACTGTGTGCGCTTGTTATATTGATCCTTAGTGCTCAGACAATCAACGCCCAACCACCCGGTTTTGGATTAAAAGGAGGGCTGAACTTTTCAAATTTCGGAGGAGACGATGCCGGCACCTGGGACTCACGTACCGGTTTTTCCTTCGGGGGATTTGCTAATTCCTCATTCTCGGAAATATTTTACATTCAGCCGGAAATTCTTTACACGACGAAGGGCGCAGCAACAACGTCCGCCTTCGGAGCCGGCGACAGAGAAACCCGCACTTTGAAGTTTAGTTATCTTGAAATTCCGATACTCGGAAAGATTACAATACCGTTTAGCGATTCGAACTTCCAACCCATGCTCTATGCAGGGCCGTATATGGCACTAAAACTAAGCAGCAAGATGGAGATAGAGAGTGAAAATCAGGATACTGAAAGTAGCTACGATGAGGCGAGGGCTACTGATTTCGGCTTTGTTTTTGGCGGAGGCGTTGGGTTCCCGGTTAGAGAAAACATCATCGGGTTGGAAGTTCGATATAATATGGGATTAACATCATTTGATGACTCCGATGACAATCTCAGCATAAAGCATAATGTTGTCATGGTGATGGTATCGTTTCAGATATAATTATAGAAGATTTGTTGAAATTCAGCAAAGTGAAAGGCGGGTTTCTTCTATTCAAATTTTCGATTAATGTAAGGAGGGAAGAATGTCTGAACGCTCAAGTCGATACAGTAGGGAATCAGACGCGATATTTATCGGGTGGAGGTTAACTCCCGGGGGATCGCGCCTGGCGCAATTCACTATCACTGCAAAGGAACATCCGTTTTCCGGCTTTACTGTGAGTGAGCCGGTTCTGCGTAATCTTAATCTTCAGATTCCCCGAATTCCGTTTCGTGAAAGCAATGTAAATGAGTTTCGTTCCTCTATAAAGAACGGGAAGTGAGAAAAAATAGATGGCAAAGAAAAAGAAAGTATCGACGAAAAAGATTCGGTTATTGCTTATCGAGGATAATCGCATTCTACGTGAAGGTATTGTAGCTATGCTGAAAGGAAACAGGGATATAGAAGTCGTAGCCGCAACGGGCAGCGGGAAAAGCCGTATCCTCAAGATCCATGAATTGAAACCGAATGTTATCCTTTTGAATTTAGGGCTGCGGAGTCAAAACAGTTTACAGGTAGTGGAAATAATCAAAACAGAGTTTCCACAGGCCAGGGTGATC
>PWKU01000005.1 GCA_003559635.1 Candidatus Nealsoniibacteriota bacterium
AAGGATCGGGTTCATTCTGGACCGGGGCTATTTCAGCAAGGAGAACATCCGCTACATGGATGAACAGCGATACGACTTCATCATTATGGTGAAGGGAAGGAAGGGACTTGTCCGTGACCTGGTGAAGAGCAGAAGAGGGACGTTTGAAACCGACAGGGACTGCTCGATACGGTCCTATAGAGTGTACGGAACTACGGTCAAGCGAAAACTGTACGCTGATGATGAGCATGATCGGTGGTTTCATATCTACCACAATCCCGGGAAGGAAGCAGCAGAACGTGAACAACTCGAGGTTCAGATTGACCGCCAGAAACAGTTCTTTGCGAAGCTTCAGGGGCAGAAGATTGAGTTCAGCAACGCCTTCAGCCAGTACTTCGACATATTTCATGATAAGGACGACATATTCCTGTATGCACGGGAGGAAAAGGAAGTGATACGGGCTGATCTTGAACTCTGCGGCTACTTCGTGATTGTCACCTCCGCAAAGATGACTGCTGAAGAAGCCCTTGTTATATACAAAAGTCGCGACAGTTTGGAAAAACTGTTCAGTGGCGACAAAACGTTCCTGGGAGCCAGAAGCATGAGAGTCCAGTCCCAGGAGTCTGTCTCAGCGAAGCTCTTTATTGAGTTCGTTGCCCTTATTATACGGAACAGGATGTATACCCTGCTCAAAGATGAGGTCCTCAGGCTGGATTTGAAGAAGAACTACATGATAGTTCCTGCAGCGTTGCGAGAGCTGGAAAAGATAGAAATGGTCAGAAGGAGCACCGGCCAGTATCGGCTGGATCATGCAGTGACCAAGACGCAGAAGACTATCTTGCATGCATTTGGTCTGAATGAGAGTCATGTACAGCAAAAGGCCACCGAGATTGGGAAACTGCTTGAGTCCAGCAGTTCAATGCTGAATATCCTATATGAAGACGGAGGCGATGAAGATGGCACGGACCAAGACGATTTCATCTATTGACTCAGAAATTGCAAAAAAACAGGAGATGCTTGCAAAGGCAAAAAGCAGGTACGACTCACTGGCAAAAGAGCTTAAAACTCTGAAGGATAATAAACGGGAGATGCAATCAAAGGAGATAATGGCTGCTTTTATCAAGAGCGGAAAGAGCTATAGCGAGATTATGAACTTTCTTGATTTCAAAGGGAAATGACACTTCAAAAACTACCTACAGATTTGAGTGGACAAATTTTGGAAAGTTCACAATATAAGGCACCTGTTGTTCAAAAACTATTTCATATTCTATACTTTTAATGAGGATGCAAACACAGTTAAAAAATCAGGTTGATGTACATATGAAAAAGGAGCCGAATGATTCAAATTTCAGGATTTTTTGCTGCGGTCTTTTTCTTCCCTCTTGAGATCGAGCATAATCGGGAAGGCTTTATGGGATATTTTCTTCATTTTACTAATGATGGATTCCAGTAACCTCCTGTTATCTATCCATTGCCCAAGAATTTCAGCTTCTTCTTCAGAAAGCTTTTTTGATACAGTTTTTTTGGATACTTTTGTCGTCCAATAGTAATACGGTCCGTGACGCTTAGCAGGATCTGTACTACAAACACAATTTTTTCTTCCGCAGGGTGTCCCTTCGGCAACAATGCGTAATAAATCTGGGTTGTGATGGTAAGATATGCCCAAATAGCACGAGGAGGCATATCGATGGAGCAGCAAGGCATCCAGGACCAGCAGAAGGATTCGTTAACTCAGCTGGCTGAAGCATTCCGCAGTTGGAGAGCAGAGCGAAAATTAGGCACAAAGATTCCCGAGGAGCTGTGGGATCAGGTGTGCAAGCTGGAACCGGAGTATGGGTTTGGGACAGTGGCCAATGCCTGCCGGTTGAATTATACGCAATTTCGCCGCAGGCTGGGACTGCAAACGTAAAGATATGCTCCCGACAGGCCATCCGGGGACGAACCTTCCAGGCAGGAAGCTAGCTCATCAAAGAAGAAGAAGGGACATGGGAGAAACGGTGCCGACACGTACCCTGGAGCCGATCGGGTCTCAGTATCCCATGAAAGCCTCAAGGCAGGAGATCACTGCCCCGGGTGCCGCAGGGGGAAGCTCTACTGCATGAACAGTCCTGCTGAACTGGTGAGTTTATTCAGCAGCGCTCCGGTTGATGCGACGGTTCATGAACTGGAACGGCTGCGCTGCAGCGGGTGCCATGGAACTATCAGAAGGCCCTCGCGGCTGAAACGCTCCCTGATACCACCTGATACCGTCGGCACAGGCAGTCACAATCCCCAGCCTTCTCATGACAGCTGCTCTGCACTCAGCCTGGGCGCTTCAAAAAAATGCTGATACTTTGTCACGCACTATTGCCGAAGGGACACGATTATACCGGATATTCGATCATATCTGCCAGACAGAGGTGCTGCAGATCATCAACATCCTTTATTGCAGCAGAATCCTGCTGTCCATCGACGAGAAGGATTGAGGAAGAAGAAAACACCTCCTCATCTTCCGAGGCTGCTTGGTAATCGGCCCCGAAAATTGAAATATTGGAAATTGCGATGCATCGTCATTATATACATAGGCTTTATTTTGCAACATATAATAGGATGTATTTATTCTACTTTTTGAGTATTATCAAAGTGGAGGTTTTGAAGATGTTGGTAGAT
>PWKU01000014.1 GCA_003559635.1 Candidatus Nealsoniibacteriota bacterium
CATGCTTGTTGAAATACAAATTAAAATAATTTTTCGTCATTTTATCATAATTCTGGCGTCCAATTTCAGACGGTTTGGAGTTCTCTCTGAATATCCTCGCAACCTCATCCATCCCCATTATGCTAATCAACTCTTGAACGTCTTCCCAGTTTCCGTAATTCAGTGTTGCTTCAACAATAGATTTCGGACCTAAATTACCCGGATTTTTCACCCACCAAACAAGATGCCTTCTTTCTTCTATAAATTGTCTTAACTTTTCTTCTTTCATTAGTTAATTATACCAAAAACAGCCCCTTTTCACAACTCTAGATTTTTATAAAATCGCAGAAGCTCACAGATGTCGGACCTCTGTTTTTTTTATTTTTCGTTTAATTCTTTGACTATTTTTTCTTTGTCCAAGCCGTACATGTCGGCAACATCTCCGATTTTTAGAACTTCTATCTCTTGAGAGGCCATTGCGCAAGACATGCAAGGAACCCCGTTCTCTATTAGCACCTTTTTCCCGTGCTCGGTTTTTAAAATCTCGGCGAGTGTTGTGTTCTCATCAAACATAATATTTTTAAAGTATTAATTTCTAATAACAATCTACCATATATTTTGCAATTTAGCTTGCAACACTTATAAGCCCTTTTAATCCTATTATAATCATTCCGGCAAGTAAAACAAAATAGGGCAAAGTTATAAAAAGACTTAAAAATATTAAAATGGCAACTATAATGTCTATCACTCCTCCTATGTCAAAAAAAGAGATGCTTGATTTTAGTAGGAGAATCACAACAAGAACAATAAAAATACCAAAATGAGTAACTCCTCCGGTGATAGAAAAAAGAGCCAATCCTGCAAACAAGTCTATAGCCCCTAAAAATTTTACCATAAAGTAATATTTATCCACTTATAATTCCCCCTCCCAAGACCTCTTCTCCATCATAAAAAACCACTGACTGACCGGGAGTAACCGCTCTCTGAGGAGAAGAAAAAATCACTTTCCCCTTTTCCACTAAAGCCTTTCTCGCCTTGCTTTTGTATCTAATTTGCACCTTTGCTCGAAAAGGAAAAGAAACCTCTCTGAAAAAGTTTGCTTTTTGATAGGCCACCTCCCTACAGGAGATATCTTTTTCTTTTTTTGTTACTACCAGAACATTCTTATTAATATCTTTTTTTAGCACATAATAAGGGCCACCGGGAAGCCCGATTCTCTTTCTTTGCCCTTGTGTATAATAAAAAAGCCCCCTGTGATCTCCAATTATGTTTCCTTCCCTGTCAACAATTTTTCCAGGAGCAGGAGAAATGTTTTTTTCTAAAAAATCGGCAGTATCTTTCCCTGCAAAGCAGACCTCTTGAGACTCCTCTGTTTTGGCGGTTGGAAGACCGTTTTTTTCCGCCACCTTTCGCACCTCTTCTTTTTTAAAATTTCCCAGTGGGAAAATTATTTTAGACAACCACCGCTTATCCAAGTTCCATAGAAAATAAGATTGGTCTTTCTCTTTATCCTTTCCTCTTAATAATTTAATGTTTGAAAATTGAAAATTGAAAATTGAAAATTCTCGCTTTATGCGAGCATAGTGTCCGGTAGCAATATAGTCAGCTCCTAGAGAGCTAAGTTTCTCCATTAAAAACTTAAACTTCACCTCCCTATTACAAACAACGCACGGATTGGGGGTATCTCCTTTTTTGTAGCTCTCTATGAAATATTTAACCACCTTTTTTTTAAACTCTTCTCTTGCATCAACCGTATAAAAGGGAACATTTAATAGCCTACAAACTTTTCTTGCTCTTTTGTGTGCACCGGCATCACAACACCGATTTTCTTTTCCCCAAAACCTCAGAAAAACTCCCACCGGAGAAAATCCTTTCTCTTTTAGCAGAAAGAGAGCTACCGAAGAGTCTACCCCTCCGGAAACTCCCACCACCACTTTCTTATTTTCTTTTTTCGTAATCATCTATCGCTTTTTTAAGACCTTCAATCGCCAAAGAAGAACAGTGCACTTTTACGGCAGGAAGTTTTTCGAGTTTTTTTATCATTTCTTCTTGCGTTATTTTAAGAGCTTCTTCTGTATTTCTTCCAATAGCCATTTCGCAAACCACATCGGATGTCGCAATCGCGGCGGCACACCCCAGTGTCTGAAAAGAAGCATCCGTGATTTTACCATCTTTTACTTTAATATAAACCGTCATCTGATCCCCGCACTTCGGGTTTCCAACCTTTCCTACTCCGTCTGCACCTTTCATCTCCCCAAAATACTTAGGCTCAAGGAATCTTTTCATTGTCTCTTTTGTATAATAATTGCTCATAACCTTGAAAAATTAGAATTTAATTATGTAATTTCTAATGTTGAATTTGTGATTCTTAAGTTTATTTAATTATTATTACCCATATCCTGACTCTACTTTCCTGCTATTTTCCTTAATCTGTCAACAATTGGTGGCAATTTCTCTAGAAAGTAGTCTACTTCTTCCTCTGTTGTATACCTCCCCAAAGAAATTCTCAAAGAACTGTGTGCGTCCTCATGAGAAAGTCCCATGGAAAGAAGTACACCCGAAGGAGAAAGCGTTTTAGAAGCGCAAGCAGAGCCCGTTGAAACGGCTACTCCCTCCGTATCTAAGGCAATCATTAAACTCTCTCCCTCGGTTCCCGGAAAGGTAATATTCGCGTTATTTGGAATCCGCTTTTCCCTACTGCCATTCAGTTTAGCGCCGTTAATATCGCTTAAAACAACATCAATAATTCTGTCACGCATCTTTTTTACTTTTTCCCAATTATATTTTCCAATATTCTCTAGAGCAAAACCGAGACCGGCAATCGCAAAAACATTCTCTGTTCCGGGATTTAGCTTTCTTTCCTGAGAAGCACCGTAAAAAATCGGTGATATTTGTGTATTTTCCCTAACAAAAAGCACGCCGGCCCCCTTTGGCCCATATATCTTATGGCCGCTTAAAGTTAAAATATCTACTCCCAAATCATTTACTTTGCAAGGGAGATAATTAACCGCTTGCACCGCATCGGTATGATAGACAATTTTTCTTTCCCTTTGTTTGTTTAAATTTTTTATCATAGTGCCTATCTCACCAATTGGTTGTATGGTTCCAACTTCACTATTTACATAACCCAAAGAAACCAGAACGGTATTTTCCTTTACCGCCTTTTCCAAATCTTCTACTCTCACCACTCCCTCTTTATAGACGGGAAGATAAGTAGCTTCCACGCCGCTCTCTTTAAGAGGCTCCAGCACCGCTTTATGCTCAAAAGAGGAGGTAATAACATGGGGGTTCTTTATCTTTTTAAGTGTCCCCAAAATCGCTATATTGTTTGCCTGAGTGGCGGAAGAGGTAAAAACAACCTCTCTTTCGTTACAATCCAAAAATTCGGCCACTTTCTCTCTGGCATTGTCAACGGCAAAGAGTGCTTCTTGCCCAAAACTGTGCATGGAAGAAGGGTTGCCAAACTTTTCTCCCATAAAAGGTTTTATTTTTTCTATTATCTCTCGGTCTACCGGAGTGGTAGCAGCGTAATCAAAGTATATTTTTTTCATATTTTTTGTATCCTCCCACATCCACCCCCCGGAGATGAATATGGGATATGGGATTTATTTTATTAATTCGGATAATTTAACGGAAAGAAGAGCATCTTCTACTCTCTCGTTTACTTTTCTCCAAGCTACCGACGCCCTGCAATTTTTATCGCGTTGGCAACCCCTTTTAATGCAATCAACAATAAAAATAGGCTCTTCAACCGCATCAAATATGTCTTTTAGGGTGATTTTCTCCGGCTTTCGCGAAAGAAAATACCCACCCGAAGCACCTCTCTTGGAAACAACCAGCCCCTTTTTTTCCAATCTGGAAAAAACCTTTTCTAAATAATCAAAAGATATATCTTCTTCCTCTGCAATAATTCTTAAAGAGCAAGTGCTTTTCTTCTCTCTTGCAAGAATAATCATTGCCCGTAGGGCATACTGGGTCTTTTTTGTTGCCTTCATTGTGTTTATAAAATGTAAATTAGAAAATATTTTTAAAATTACTGACAAAAATACTAATTCCGACCCCTGCAGTCGGTTTTAATATAGCAAAGAATTTTATTTTTGCAAATAAACTGTAAATTGCAGAGGCGTTGTTTATACCTGCCGCAAAGCGGAATAGTTAATAAAGCACAAACAACGCAAGTTTAAATTTACGATAAAGCCTTTTTTCCTTTTCTAATAAATTGTGCCCGAGGAGAGACTTGAACTCTCAAGGTGTTGCCACCAACGGATTTTGAATCCGTCGCGTATACCAATTCCGCCACTCGGGCGACTCCTTCTATTTTACTTTAAAACTTTTAATTGTAAATAAAAGTATTTTATAAAAACCCGGCAAAATGCACCGGGCCTTTAAAAGTTATTTTTAAAAACAATTACTGCGGAGGAAGAAGGTACACATCGCCATTGTTTTCTATTAATTGCTTCTTCTCCTCTCTTTCCTTCTTCACCTGTTCTAGGGCACGATCAGTTTTAGCTATCTTTTCCCGCAACCCGCGTAGAAGTACAACTTTTTTACATATAACCTCACTTTTTTTATGAAACATATCCTTAAGAAAATATATGTTGAGGTTATCCCCTTCGCATTCACTAGACTCCTTAATTTTGTCCGCCAGGTTTGTTGCTTCCTCTTTAATTTCACCGGAACAGTTATCCGCTTTTGTTTCCAACCCTTGTTTCTCTACTATAAGAGAATCTTCCTTTTCCAGGAGAAGCCTTGCCTCCTCCTGAAGTTTGTCAATCTTCTCTCTTGGATGCATATACTACACTCTCCTTCGTTTTGTTGTTTTTAAAAATATAAAGATCTTTTCTTCCCTCCTTTTTTTGGTGCTAGGGTAGGAAGACAGAAATTCACCAACACGCAAAAAGGTAGTAGCGTGCTTTGAAGGGTGTAAAGCCTCATTTCTATCTTCCTCCCCAGGCTTAAAATTTTATTTTAGGTCTGAGGACGAAACTCTTAAAATTCATGGAAAGGATGTCTTTGTATCTTATCTCCCCAAAAAAAAGCATTAAAAAACCCTTCTTTTTTGAAGGGAGGTTTTGTCTTGAAAAAATTTAAAAAGAAACCCTCCCTCTTACAGAGGAGTGACAATAAAAAGGGTAATTTTTCTAGATCCAAGTTCCATAATATTTTTATTATATGGCTTTGTGTCTTTTTGTCAAATTTAGTGTTATACAGTGCAAGATGAGGCTGGAATGATACCGTTTTCTAATGCAAAAGGAGGCTGAGACAGACCCCTTTATCTCTGGATTCCCGATCAAGTCGGGAATGACACAGAGAATGTTTAGGAGTGACAAAAGAAGGTTTGAGAATGACAAATGATGAGTTTCACAACTTTCATTTCAACCTCATATGTTGGTTAGAAAATACTATTTTACTGTAAATTGCAGAAGTATTGTTTATACATTCTGCGGATGGGTATGTGAGAAGAAGCTCTCGGAGGCGAAAAAGCCTGGTCCCCGAGCGATAGAGAGGGGTTTTTCGCCGAGAGCGCAGTACCCGCTCGCCGCTGGAAGCGAGCGAGGTATGGTTCTTCGAGTATACCTGCCGCGGAATAGAATAATTAATAAAGCACAAACAACGTTAGCTCAAAATACAATTTCACAGCCTCTTGTATTAGAATAAACTATATTTAGACAACTAATACTGTTTACTTTTCCATTCTTTTCTTGATAACGCCAGCTATTCCGTTTACCAGTAATCCTGTAAAGATTCCGACCAGCGCTCCGGCAAAAATATCTGCCGGCCAATGAATCCCCATAAAAATTCTTGCTACTCCCCCAACAAAAGACAGTGCATAAAGAAAAACACCCGCCTTTTTGTTATAAAAAAAGATTACCGTGGATATCGCAAAAATAAACGCCGTGTGTCCTGAGGGAAAAGACAAACTTTCCTTATAGGGAAGAAGGAGATTTGCTTCTTCCATTACTTGAAAGGGTCGTATTCTGGGGAAGAAATAGCGAAGTGCTTCAATCGGTGCGTAACGCGCAAAAAATCCGGCAAAAAGAGTCTCCCCCACAAACCACCCGTTTTTCCTCATATCTTTTAAAAAAAGAAATATCAGAAAAAAAATAATCAGATAAGGTAAAATTGCGGCAA
Organism: Candidatus Nealsoniibacteriota bacterium; assembly: GCA_003559635.1. Lineage (GTDB taxonomy): Bacteria > Patescibacteriota > Minisyncoccia > Minisyncoccales > PWPS01 > PWHW01. The sequence continues at coordinate 6,112 of PWKU01000014.1, forward strand.
AAAAATAAAAGAAAAAATCCAAATAAAAATAATTTCCCGCAAGTTGGTTAATAAACAAAAATATTGCTTTATCAATATTCATTTTTCTTTAGTTTCAGTAAGTTTTCAGCTAGGAAATAGATTGTCAGCGGTCCAACCCCTCCTGGAACGGGAGACAAAAGCCCTGTTTTCATTTTTAAACCATCCTTATCCACATCTCCCTTAATCTTTTCCGACATACTACTTGTTCCGGCATCAATTACTACCGAGTCTTTTTTTATCATATCTCCCTTGATTAGCCCGGGGACTCCAGCTCCGGAAACAATAATATCGGCATTTTCGGTAAAAAACTTTAAGTTTACTGTATGGATGTTGGTTGTTACAACAGTAGCTCCCTCTCTCGCAAAAAAAACGGAGAGTGGTTTACCGACAAGATCTCCAACACCTACAATAGTCACAACTTTACCTTTAATTAAGATATTATTTTCCGCCAAAATTGATTTTACCGCGCCCACTACGGGGGGTGTTATCTCACCAATACCCTTATAAAACATCCCACAAACCTTATGAGAAAGAACATCCACATCTTTTTCTTCGGGTATCGCACTCAATATTTTCTCCCTATCCAAATTTTCAGGAAGCGGAAGCTGAACCATAACCCCGTCCTCTTCTAGAGACTTTATCTTTTCTACAACTTCTTCCGTCGAAATATTTTCTTCCAAATTATAAACCGACACTAAAATCCCTCTTTTTTGAAATTCCTTTTTCTTGATATCAACATAAACATCGGAAACTTTGTTTTTCCCCACCTGCAAAACACCCAAAGAAGGTGATTTCTCTTTTAGTTCTTCTTCAATTTTTGAAAATTTCTCCTGCGCAATGCGTTTTCCGTTCACTAAAATCATTTTGGTATTTTAAAATTAATGCAAAGTTTTTTTACTTTTTCTCTAACCTTTTCCGGGTTTCTTTTTTCAACAACCTCTGAAATAAATTCCGCAATTTTTTTCATTTCTTCTTCCCCCATTTTACGGGTAGTAATGGCGGGAGTACCCAGTCTGATTCCGGAAGGGTCCGCCGGAGGCCTTGGGTCGAAAGGAACCGCATTTTTATTAACAACAATCCCTGCCTTTTCCAGTAAATTTTGAGCATCTTTTCCCGAAATTCCCTTATTTTCCAAATTAAGTAAAATAAGATGATTATCGGTCCCTCCTGAAACCAGGTTAAAGCCTTTTTTGACAAGCTCTTCTGCCAGCACTCTCGCATTTCTCACAACCAACTTCCCGTATTCTTTAAAAGAGTCATCCATCGCCTCTTTCAAACATACCGCTATTGCCGCTATTTGGTGCACGTGTGGTCCCCCTTGAAGTCCCGGAAAAACTGCTTTGTTTATCTTTTCCGGAAGATCAGCGTCTTTCTTTATTCCCGACTCGGTTACCATAATTAGGGCTCCTCGTGGACCACGCAAAGTTTTATGGGTCGTTGTCGTTATAACATGTGCATGGTCTACGGGGCTTGGGTGACTCCCGGAAACGATAAGCCCCGAGATATGGGAAATATCGGCACAAAGATAGGCTCCTACGCTATCCGCAATCTCACGGAACTTTTTAAAGTCCAATGTTCTCGGATAAGACGTTGTGCCAACAAAAATAAGCTTTGGTTTTTCCTTCTTTGCAATCTCTCTTACTTCGTCGTAATCAATCAAAGAGGTCTCTTTATCTACCCCATAAAAGGAAGATTCGTAATATTTTCCCGAAAAGTTAACCTTCCATCCGTGAGTAAGATGACCTCCTGCGCTAAGATGCATTCCTAAAACTTTTTCTCCCGGCTTCAACGTAGCAAAATAAACCGCCATATTGGCCGGCGAGCCGGAATAACCCTGCACATTACAAAAAGGAACACCAAACACTTTCCTCGCCCTCTCTTGGCACAGAATCTCGACATCATCTATATACTCATTTCCACCATAATATCGCTTACCGGGATATCCTTCGGCATACTTGTCGTTAAAAACGGAAGAGAGTGCTTCCAGCACAGCCAAAGAGGTATGGTTCTCGGAAGGGATCATTTCCAAAGTATCTTCTTTTCTGTTCTCCTCTTTCCTTAATATTTCATAAATCTCTTTGTCTATTCTTTTTAACTCTTCGTGCATATTTGTTTTATTTCATTTTTTCATAATTTCTAATTGCCAATTTTATAGCCCCCCAAGCCGGTTTATCTTCTGGCAAAATAATCCGAGCAGAGGGGAAAAAACGCAAACCCTCTTCCACAAAAGTCTTTAGAAAAATATCTGATTTAAACATTCCCCCAATCAAGACAAGGGGAAATTCTTCTTCAAATTCAAGTTTTTTTACTGTATTTTTTACGGAATGTGCTAATTCTCCACTTGCTTCTACCAGTATGTCTTTTGCTATTTCATCTCCCTTTTCCGATCCCTCATTTGCAAGAATAGATAACGGCGCAAGAACTTCTATCGGATTTTTCCCGTAAACTATTTTGTTTAAATCTTTAATATTATCAACTTTCATTTCCTTTAAGACCAAATCCGTCAGAAGGGTTCTTTCGCTTCTCCCGTCCAACGCTTCCACTGTTTTTTGATAAACCTCTTGCCCTATTTGAAAGGCACCGCTTTTATCCGCAAGCCACCCCCAACCTCCTGTTTTTACATCTCTCCCTTTATTCCATCCACGAACAACCGATCCTGTTCCGGCAATAGCAACCACCCCGTCTTCTTCATCGGTTCCCGAAGAAAAGGCTGTTTCCTGGTCACTGCCAATTACAATCCGACTTTTCTCTAATGGAAGATTTTTAATTTCCTCATACAGAGCTTCCTTAATTTCTTCTTCTTTTTCTCCGTATTCTTCCGCGAAGGAGGGAATTCCCACGAAAATAAGAGCGATTTTCTCTTGCTTAACACAAGAAAACGCTTCTCTCACTCCTTTCCCAATATTTGACATCGCTTTTTCCACACCAACATTCCTTGGGCTGGCCGAGCCCGTAATAGCCGTTGCAACAACATTTCCTTCCAAGTCCGCTACCATGCTTTCTGTTTTTGTTCCTCCTCCATCTATTCCTATTAAGTACATATTAGTCGTACTCATATTTTGTATTTTGTTCTAAGTTTTCTCTGACCAAAGTATGAGGATGAATTGTTGTATCGTCTCCAATCATTACCCCCGGCATAACGGAAACATTGGCGCCTATTCTTACATTATTTCCAATCACCGTTCCCATTTTCTCTCTTCCGGTGCTTATCTTTTTACCTTTAACTTTTGCCCAAATAACATCTCCTCCGAAAAGAAAATTAATCAATGCAACCCCCGCGCCGACAAGGCAGTTTTCTCCGATAACCGAATCACCAATAAAGGCATAATGAGGAATTTTTGTGTTAGAAAAAATAACCGAAGTGTCAATCTCAACCCCCGCGCCGACAAGGCAGTCATCGTGAATTGCCGACGGCCCCTTAATATGAGCGTTCGGCCCTATAACGGTATTTTTACCGATATAAACCGGCCCATCTATTACACTTCCTTTTTTAATTACGCTTCCTTTTTCCATTATAACTTTTCCCCCCAAGAAAGCACCTTCTTCTACGATGCCTTCTCTTTTTTCTTCTTTCATCGATAAAACCTCTTCCGCTCCTTCAAGAATGCTCCACGGGTAAGTAACCGGCAACCAGTTTTTTGCCACCGCGAAATAAAGAGTATTCTTTTCTTCAATATAATATTTCAGAAAATCAATAATCTCGTACTCTCCTCTTGTGGATTTCTCAATATCTTTTTCAAAAAAAGTTTTATTCAAGTAATAACAGCCCACATTTATCAGGTTGCTCACATTTTCAGAAGGTTTCTCCACTATTTCTTTTACTTTTTCTCCTTCCGTTAAAACTTGTCCATACCCTTTGGGATTTTCCACTTCTTTCACTAAAATAGATGGGTTTCTCTTTAAACATTTTTCAATATCCTCTCTTAAATAAAGATCATCTCCGTTTAAAACCAAAAATTGTTCATCTAAAAAGGGGAGAGCCATTCTGGCGGCGTGCCCCGTTCCAATCTGCTCGTCTTGTCTGACATAATTTATCCTCACTCCCGCAAACTCTTTTCCTATCTTTTCTCTAATAACCTCGTCTTTATAGCCGACAATAATCACCACCTCGTCCACCAAGCCGGAAAGTTCTCTTAGGTTATGTTCAATAAGAGTCTCCCCCAGTAGGCGGATAGCGGGTTTAGGCCTCCCCAAAGTAAGGGGCCTTAGCCTCGTTCCCCACCCAGCGGCAAGAATTACTGCTTTTTTATTCATATAGAATCTAAAATTTATTTACTATTTTCAAGCAAAACCCCCACATCTACAAAAGAAGCCTTTTCCATTTGATTTTCAAGCGGTGCTTTCTCTTTTTGATAAAATATTCCTAATGGAATCTTACTTTCTTTATTGTTGTAATCCCACTCTCCCG
>PWKU01000021.1 GCA_003559635.1 Candidatus Nealsoniibacteriota bacterium
AAGCAATTTTTTAAATTAAGCGTCTTCTGTCGCGAAAACAGACCAAAAAAAGGGTCTCTTTTTGGACCTATCACGTCAAGTGAGATTAATTCTACTTATAATGGCATTTTTGTCAAGCCCCAGTGTTGTACAATGCAAAAGGAGGCTGAAACAGCCCCCTTTATCTCTGGATTCCCGATCAAGTCGGGAATGACAAAGAAAAGACCCTGGAATGACAAATGATGAGTTTCACAACCCTCATCTCAGTCTCATATGTTGATTAGAAAATACTGCCCCATTTTTTTGACTAATTCTTTATTAAAAGTGTATACTTAGCTAATTTTAATTAACTAACATATATAGACGCTATGAAAAAAATAATAATTCCTCTTTTAATTTTGATTTTTGTTATTACAGGAACAGTTCTTTTTGATGGCCCCCGGGAAGTCAAAGAAAGCGAAAAAGTTTCGGTGGTGGCAAGCTTTTATCCCATTTTCGACCTAACAAGTAAAATCGGCGGAACTCGCGCAACGGTTGTAAACCTGACTCCTCCCGGAGCAGACCCTCACGAGCATGAGCCCTCCCCGATAGATCTTGCAAAAATAGAAAACTCAGATCTTTTTTTATATAACGGAGCAGGTCTTGACCCTTGGGCGGAAAAAAAGAGAGAAGACCTTTTAGAACAAGACTCAGCTGTTATAGTTTTAGATATGGCTTCTTACTTCACTTTACTTGAAGACAACAACGACCATCATCATGAAAAAGACCCTCATTTCTGGATCAACCCCGTAATGATGAAAAAAGCCTCCGAGATCATACTTGGGAAGCTGATTGAGGCCGATCCGGAAGGAGAAATTTATTACACAAAAAATGCGGAAAAAATACTATCACTTTTGGAAAACTTACATGAAAAATACGAAACGAGTCTTAAGCAGTGCAAACTCGACAGTGTTGTTATTTCCCATGCGTCTCTCGGTTATCTAGCCAAACAATATAACTTCAACATGATTGCCATCTCGGGAATATCCCCCTTAGAAGAACCCTCTCCGAAAAAACTTGCGGAAATCGCGGACTTGGTAAATGAAAAAGAAATAGGCCATGTCTTTTTTGAAACAACTATACCTTCCGGTCTTGCTCAAACTATTGCCAGCGAAACGGGGGCGGAAACAATTCTTTTCAATCCCGTTGCCAGTCTTACAAAAAAAGAACTTGAAGAAGGAAGGGATTATTTTTCGGTAATGGAATCAAATTTGGTTAACCTGAAAACCGCACTAAGATGCGACTAAAAAATGAGTGATTTTCAAATCAAAATAAGCAACGTAAGTTTTGCTTATGATGGACACCAGATTATTTCTAATCTTTCTTTTGTTGTAGAGAAAGGAGATTATCTGGGAATCATCGGTCCCAACGGAGGAGGAAAAACAACTCTCTTAAAAATTATTTTAGGACTCTTGAAACCGAAAAAAGGCGAAGTCATCATCAACGGAAAATGCGGCTATGTTCCCCAGAGGGCGGCACAAGACACAGCCGGGCTCCCCGCTACCGTGGAGGAAATTGTGGCAAGTGGGGGTTCTTCTTCTGAAAAAATAACACATGCTATGGAGCTTGTGGGTATAAATAAACACAAAGACAAGTTGCTTTCCAGTCTTTCCGGAGGGGAGAGGCAAAAAGTTTTTGTTGCCCACTCCCTTGCGGGAAACCCGGAAATACTCATCCTCGACGAACCAAGCGCCGGAGTGGATATTTCATCACAAGGAAAGTTTTATTCCTTTTTAAGAGAGTTAAATAAAAAAGGAATAACTATCATTTTTGTTTCCCACGATATAAATGTTATCGCCAATGAGGCCAAAAAAGTACTTTGTCTCGGGGGAAAAACCGTTTGCTTCGGCACCCCCCAAGAAACAATTACGCAAAAAAACATTGAGAACTTATACGGAAGAAGTGTCAAATTCTTCTTACACCAACACTAGTTATGGATATTTTTAATTACGATTTCATGATAAGAGCATTCCTTGCCGGCTCCGCCATTGCCGTAACCGCACCCCTTATCGGAACGCATCTTGTTGTTAGAAGATACTCGCTAATGGCCGACACTCTCGCTCATATTTCTCTTCTGGGAGTAACCATCGGCTTTTTTGTAAGTGTTTACCCTTTGTTTTTCGCGGTTATTGTTTCCGTTCTTTCGGCCTTCCTTATTGAAAAACTACGCTCTACTAAAAAAATTCCCGGAGACGCTTTGCTTGCTATTTTTATTTCTGGAAGCTTGGCTCTCACGGTTATTCTTTTTAGCATAATGGGAGGAGCGGGAATGAATCTTTTTGCCTTTCTTTTTGGAAGCATTGCCACTGTTTCTTTAACCGATCTTTATCTTGTTTTTCCTCTTTCTTTTTTTACTGTTTTTTTCCTACAGTACTACAAAAAAGACCTTTTCCTTTCTTCACTTGATGAAGACATTGCCAGAGTAGAAAAGGTGAGAGTTTCTTTTATGAACTACTCTCTTGTCGTGCTTACCGCAATCTGTGTTTCCCTTTCAATTAAAATTATAGGAGCACTTCTCGTCGGAGCACTTATTGTAATTCCGGTGATGACCGCCATGAATTTTAAGAGGGGCTTTTTCTCAACAAAAAAAATCGCCGTGCTCGTTTCTTTTATGGGTGTTACGGGCGGACTCTTTCTTTCTTACTATTTGGGACTCCCCAGCGGAGGAGCAATAGTCGCCGTGCTTCTCCTTTTTTTCTCTTGCAGTTTCTTGAAATAGAGTTTGTAACGCCCCCCCCTTCTATTAAAAAGCCTTGCAGGGTCAGACCCTGCAAGGCGCAGTGCTTGTAGGTAAATAATTTAGAGAATTTTTAAAAACTTGATTTTCCCTTTTTGGAGCACAGAGCCGGGTTTTACAATATGGTCTGTATCTTCAACCACCTCTCCATCTACCTTTACTCCTTTTTGGCTTAAAACTCTTCTTGCCTCTCCCCTGGAAGATGTCAGCCCACTTTCACTGAGTACGGAGATAATATCACGGTTTTGTGCTTTGAACTCAGGCATTTTGTCCGGGATCTTTTTCTGGGAAAAAGTTTCCACGAAATATTTTTCCGCCTCAACCGCTTCCTTTTCCGAGTGATACATTTTCACAATTTCAAAGGCGAGTTTTAGTTTAAAATCCCGTGGGTTGGATCCTTTCTTTATTTCTTCTTCATATTCTTTAACCTGTTCCATGCCAACTCTTGTAAGAAGAATAAAATACCTAATAACCAAATTGTCTTGCATAGACATTACTTTCCCAAACATATCGTTTGGGGAATCGGTAAGAGTAATGGTATTTCCTTTACTGGAGCTCATTTTTTCTCCATCCAATCCTTCAATAAGCGGGTTGGTAATAATATCTTGAGGCTCTTGTCCATAATGCCTTTGCATTGTCCTTCCCGTCAAAAGGTTAAATCTTTGATCCGTTCCCCCAACTTCCACATCGGCCTTAATCATCACGGAATCATATCCTTGCATTAGCGGATAAAGAACTTCTCTTAAAGATATTCGCTTGCCTTCTTTTAATCTTTTGCTGATATTCTCTCGAGAGATAAACTCGTTCAAAGAGAAGATGTTGGCCTGCTTTCCTATCTCCATGTAAGTAAGCTTACCTAGCCACTGACTGTTATAATGAATTTCCGTTTTTTCCAAATCAATAATCTTTCCTGCTTGTTCTTTGTATGACCTCAAGTTTTCTTTTACCTGCTCTTCTGTAAGCATCGGCCTTTCACTATCCTTGTCCGAAGTATCACCTATTATTCCAGTAAAATCACCTATAATAAGAACTACAGTGTGTCCCAATTTCTGAAAATCTCTTAGTTTTAAAAGAGGAATGGATCTTCCCAAGTGCAGGTTGGGGCTTGTTGGATCAATGCCAAGCTTCAACCGGAGATTCTCCCCACTTTTCAATTTACCTTCCAGGCTCTCCCTATCAATAACTTCTTCGGTCCCTCTACCTAAAAGTTCTCCTAAATTTTGCTCACTAACTTTCATAATTAATATTAAATTTTATCCTTTTTGTACACATTTATAATACCATCTACTCTTCTTTCTTTCAATAAAGTGTAAGAATTAACAGTGTTGCTTACATTTTATCAGAAAGAAAGAATTTGGAGCAAGGCAATAAATCTTCAAAGTAGCTCTCACAGGCTTGTTGGCATGGTCTTCGACTTTAGTCGAAGCAACAAGTCGAGAGCGCAGGCTGGCAAATCTCGCTGGGATTTGAATAGCCGGTACTTTGAAGATTTAATTGCCAAGCAGTGTGTAAACAACGTCAGTTTAATTTACATAAAGATACATTCCCAATTCCCCTTCCTTTTTGTCAGTAACAGCCGTTTCCCACCCCTCTATTGGCCAAGCACAAACAACAATTCTCGCCCCTTTCTTAAGTTCGTTTTCAAGTTTCTTTTTCATTCTTGGGTAAGCCACGGGGAGCAGAAAAAAATAGATCACATCCGCATCGCTTAAATCGGTCTTCCAGATACTTTTATAAGATATCTTTATTCTTTCTTTATCTTTTTTGAAAAACCTGGAAAACCACGCGAAAATAAAAGGGAAGAGGGATATTTCCAGACCCCTAGCAACGGCTCCTTTTTCCGCGGCGGCGAAAACCACGCGCCCGTCACCACATCCCAAATCATAAACAACTTCACCTTTTCTGACATTCGCTAATTTTAGAAAACGCTTTACATTTTTCCTGCTTGTCGGTACCCACGGAGCTCCCTCAAACCCCGCATAAGCTCCCGTGGCGAAGATAAGAAAAATGATTATAAACACTATTAAGTTCAGCATTTTTTTAAGATACCCAGTATCTCTTTTTGGTCATCTCATCACGCTTAGTTTCCGTTTGGCTTATTTCCGTTTTTGCCCTCTTTGCCATTTCTTTTATTTCTTCTTCCTTTTTGCTTTTCATTTCTTCCACCTGTTTTCTAAGAATGTTGCTCTCGTTTTCTTCAGGATTGTTGATCACCCCTGAAAGCAAAATATTTAAAACGTCTCCAACTACCGGTCCGGGTGGAACACCCAATATTTCCATCACTTCGTTTCCGCTAATCTTTAACATACTGGAACTAATCGCGTCCTGTGAAACCTTTTCAATTAAATAACGCATATGCCGCAAGCGGTAAGGTTCCGCCTTCGGCACTCCCGAGCCAATTCTATCCGCCATTCTGACCTCTAAAAGTTCATTCATATTTTCTTTTCCCACTTTTCTTAAAAGCCTCCTTACGGAACTCTCGGAGACTTCCCCCACATTATAGTAGAAAAGATGGTAGCGAACGAGGAGAATTATTTTCTCCCTATCTTCTTTTTTGAAATTAAGCCTTTTTAAGATACTTCTTGTTATTTTTGCGCCGACAATCTCGTGATTGTGAAAAGTTGCCACCTCTCCCTCTCCTTCCTTTACTCTCGGTTTTCCCACATCGTGAAGCAAAGCAGCCATTCTGACATGCATACCAAAATTCTTTTTAGCCGCGTATTTTAGAGAGTATATGGAGTGCTCATAACAATCGTAAATGTGATGTTTGTTTTGAGGAACTTTATACCCTTCCAGAATTTCCGGAAGAAAACGTTCTAACAGATTTAGCTTTCTTAAGCTTTCTACTCCTTCCGCCGCTCTTGGAGTCATAATTATTTTTACAAACTCGTCCCTGATTCTTTCGCTTGATATATTCTCCAAAAGATGCGCATTTTCCTCAATCGCTTTTTCTGTTTTTTCTTCTACGGAAAAATTCAAAGAACAAGAAAACCTTACGGCGCGCATCATTCTTAACGCATCTTCGCAAAAGCGTTCTTTCGGATTTCCAACGGTTCTAATTATCTTTTTTTCCAGGTCTTTTTGTCCGCCAAAGGGATCGTTAATCTCTCCATCGAGAGAAACAGCCACCGCATTAATTGTAAAGTCTCTTCTTTGCAAGTCCTCTTTTATATTCCCAACGAAAGTTACACTTTCGGGGTGCCTTTGGTCTTTATAGTTTTCTTCGGTTCTGTAAGTTGTAATTTGCACTTCCTTTGTCTTTTCTTCCCGGGAGCCGGTAAAAACGGTTACCGTTCCGAAGTTGTTGTCACAAAAGCTTTTTTTAAATATTTTGCTAACCTCTTCGGGGCGGGCATTAGTCGCAATGTCAAAATCTTTGGGCTCTTTGCCCATTAAAATGTCTCTTACACAACCTCCAACAACATATCCTTCAAAACCGCAACCTTCCAATTTTCTTATTATATTTTCTATTTCTTTTGGGAATTCCATAGTAGGTTAATTGTATTCTATCATCCTTTCTTTTTCAAATCACAAATATATTACGGGTTTTAAGTCGCTGTCTCCTTGCCAACGCCTTCGCTTATTAAAAAACACCCCTTGACAAAAATCTTGCAAAAAACCACCCCTTCCCCCTTAAAAACAAAGCGTTGCAGGGTCAGACCCTGCAACGCAGGGTCTGTAATGCGAGGGAGGGTTAGATTGACAGATAAGGCTTTTCTGGTATTGTAAAGAGGCTAATTTATCTCTTTTGCCCCCTTGGTGAAACGGATATCACGTCAAGCTTCGGACTTGAAGTTAGGGGTTCGAATCCTCTGGGGGGCACACCGACAGAGCTTATTTCTTACCATGCCCAAAAAGAGCAAAGAGATTACGAAGTGCAATTCCTCTTTTCGGGTTTTATTTTTTTTAAAAAAGGCTATAATATCAGGGATGAAAAAAATAAAAGCATACGTTATTTTATTTTTTCTAGTCGCCCCTTTTTTCGTAAGCGGGCAAAATGGTCTTGTCCCTTGCGGTACAGAAGGCAATCCCTGCCAGCTTTGCCACCTTTTTGAACTTTTCGCAAATCTTGTAGAGTTTATATTGATCACGGTGGTTCCTCCACTAGCGGCGCTCTTTTTTGTTTATGGCGGAATACTTTTTTACACGGCAATGGGAGATCCGACCAGAATAAAGAAAGCCAGAAGCGTTCTGGTGAGTGTGCTTATCGGGATCGCGATTGTTTACGGCGCCCACTTTTTTATCTCCATGCTTCTTGACGCACTCGGAGTTGTCGATGTCCAGTGGCCGAACATCACCATTTGTGACTAATCTCCAAGAAGGATAGAGCCCTCGTAGCTCAGTTGGCAGAGCAGCGGCCTCTTAAGCCGAGTGTCGTAGGTTCAAGTCCTACCGAGGGCACAAAATACAAGATAAAAGAAGAAACGAATAATAAATCAAATTATAAAATTATGTTAACAAAAAAAGAAAAAGAAGAACTCCTAAAAGATACCGACAGTACCGGAAGCGCCTCCTCCCAAGTTATTCTCCTTTCCGAGAAAATTAAAAAACTCTTCACTCATCTTAAAGAAAACTCTAAGGACATTCACTCAAAAAGGGGTCTTCTTAGAATGGTCAATAAAAGAAAAAAGCTACTTAACTATATAAAAGAAGACGACGAAAAAGAATATAAAGAGCTTATCAAAAAGATAGGTCTTAAAAAATAGACTATGATTAATAAACACAAAGGACAGCGCGTCGCGGTCTTTCTTGATGTACAAAACCTTTACCATTCGGCAAAAAATCTCTATAACGCGCGCGTTGATTTTAGCAAAGTTGTGGAAACGGCTGTGAACAAAAGAACCCTTATTCGTTCATTTGCCTACGTAATTAAAACAAAAACAGGGGAAGAAAAATCTTTTTTTGAAGCTTTGATAAACTTGGGGATAGAAATCAGAGTAAAAGATTTGCAAGAGTTTCACGGAGGCCTTAAAAAAGGAGACTGGGACGTAGGAATGGCCGTAGACACAATTAGAATGTCTCCCGGAGTGGACGCTATTGTCCTCGTTACAGGAGATGGTGATTTTATTCCTCTCGTTGAGTATCTAAAAAACCAGGGAAAGCGTGTAGAGGTAATTGGCTTTGAGAGATCCGCCTCTCAAAAACCCAAAGAAGAGGCCGATGAGTTCATAAATTTAGAAGATAACACCCGCAGGTTTTTATTGACAAGCGGACCTACAAAGGGCGGAAGGAAATCAAAAAATGAAAAAAAATACAATGTCTAATTTTACTCTTACTATTGGCGATAAAGAACTCTCCGTATCACTGAATAATCTATCAGAAAGAGCAAACGGAGAAGCGATGGTGCGTTACGGAGACACGGTGGTGTTTGCAACCGCCACGATGAGCAACGAAGATGTTGATAAAGGATTCTTCCCTCTTTCCGTAAATTACGAAGAAAAATTTTACGCAGCAGGCAAAATAGGAGGCTCTCGCTTTACAAGAAGAGAGGCGAAGCCTTCAGATAGAGCAACTCTCATTTCAAGAATGATTGACCGCGCTATACGCCCAAAGTTTCCAGAAGAACTTAAAAGAGAGGTTCAAGTCATTGTAACCTGCCTCTCCTGGGATGGAGAAAACGACCCCGGAGTTTTAGGAATGATAGCCTCCTCTCTGGCCCTCCATCTCTCGGACATCCCGTGGGACGGCCCTCTCGGAGCGGTGCGCATCGGAAGAACGGAAAATCATATCTTGAGTCCGGATTACAAAGAAAGATCCGAGGGAAACACAGATATTGTTGTCAGTGGTTTCTTTGACAAAAAAGACAAGCTTATCGTTAACATGATTGAAGGATCTTTTAAGGAAGAAGGAGAAAGTTCAATTATGGACGCCTTTTACCTTTCTGAAAAACCACTCAGAGATGTCTGTGATTTTCAGAAAAAGATAAGAGAGAGTTCCGGAAAAGAAAAGTTAGAAATCGCCTCTTCTTTCAAGAATGAAAAAATAGAGAAAGAGATAGAAGAGAAGGTGGGAAAAAGAATAGCGGAGGTATTTTTAAAGAAAGAAGAGCGAGAAACAAAGTTAGATAAAATTAAAGAAGACATTTCTCTTTTCATTAAAGAAAAGTATTAAAACGAGGAGGAACTAAACTACGCCTCTCTTTTCCTTGATGAATTAATACAAAAAGAAGTAAGAAAAAACATTTTGGAAAAAGGCGAGCGCTTGGACGGAAGAAAGATAGATGAAGTAAGAAAGATAAAATGCTCCGTTGGTATTCTCCCCCGCACCCATGGTTCGTCAATTTTTGAAAGAGGTGAAACAAAATCACTTTCGATTATTACACTCGGAGCTCCCAGCGAAAAACAGTTAATGGACGACATGGAAGTCTCGGAAGAAAAACGCTTTATGCATCATTATAACTTCCCTCCATACTCCGTCGGAGAAGTAAAGCCGATAAGGGGTCCCGGCCGGAGAGAAATTGGCCACGGAATGATAGGTGAAAATGCCATTCTCCCCGTTCTACCCGACCAAGAAAACTTCCCTTATGTTATTAGAGGCGTCTCGGAAATTGTCTGCTCAAACGGCTCAACTTCTATGGCTTCTGTTTGTGGAACAACTCTCGCCCTGATGGACGCCGGCGTTCCTATTAAACGTCCCGTTGCGGGAATTTCCATAGGTTTAATTACCGATAATGAGGGAAATTACAAGCTTCTCACCGATATTCAGGGATTGGAGGACCACTACGGAGACATGGACTTTAAGGTGGCGGGAACAGAAGAAGGAGTAACGGTAATTCAGATGGATGTAAAAATAGAAGGGTTAAGTTTGGAAATCGTAAAAGAGTCTTTAGAAAGAGCAAAAGAAACACGCCTTTTCATTTTGGGAGAAATCAAAAAGACATTACCCGAGCCACGTAAAGAACTTTCACAGTATGCTCCGAAAATAGTTACTCTGACAATAAACCCCGAAAAAATAGGAGAGGTTATCGGTCCGAAAGGTAAAATAATCAATGAAATAATAGAAAAAACGGGGGTAGCTATTGATATTGAAGACACGGGCTTGATCTCTCTTTCTTCGGAGAACGAGGAAGCGATTGAAAAAGCAGCTACGTGGATTAAAAACATTACAAGAGAAATTGAAGTCGGCGAAGTTTTTGAGGGAAAAGTCATCAAAATTCTCGGCTTTGGAGCTGTTGTAGAGATTCTCCCCGGCCAAGAGGGATTGGTTCACATCTCCGAGATTGCGGACCACCGAATAGAGAAAGTGGAAGACAAACTAAAAATTGGAGACACCGCCTTAGTAAAGGTTATTAAAAGCGATAGCGGAAAGTTAAGCCTCTCTATCAAACAAGCAAAAAAATAAGACGGACATAAAAACTTCGCAGTGTCTCTTAAACATTGGCATTTATAAAAATTTAACTTATAATGATCATAAGGGTTTTATAAAACCTCTTTAGCAAATATATTACTATCTAAAATATGTCCGCCAACAATCAACAAGGAGGGATCCGGACAATGAAAGGAGATATTGCCCGCATTCAGAGCGGAAAGCAGGTTGCCGATGACAAACCGAAAACAGACCTCTTACTCAAGAAAATAAGAGAAAAGCAACAAGAAGGCCTAGAGCAAAGAGAGGCCCTTTTTTCTCGTGGCCACCAAAAAGATAAAATTGCCGCTCAAATAGAAGAAGGGCAGGAGAAAACAGAAACAGCGGAAGAATCTAGAGAGAAAGAGGAGAAAAGAAAAGAACAGGAAGAA
>PWKU01000050.1 GCA_003559635.1 Candidatus Nealsoniibacteriota bacterium
ATTTTTGAAAGGGTTACGCGCCACCTGGCGCGTAACCAGACCCTGGTCTTAAAGGGGAAACCGCATTTACGGTATGGCAATGATGCATAATGATGACATACCCGTGATATGATATGAGGCGGTAAATGTTAACCAAATTTTGGTTTTTCAAATGGCGATCAACACAATGAAGATCATGAATACCCGGGTAACAACGTGCCATGAGGCACGTTGACAAATAAAAATATGAGACCCCGTAGAGACGCGCCGGGTGGCGCGTCTCCTTCCCATGTGGCGCGTCTCCTTCCCATGTGGCGCGTCTCCTTCCCATGTGGCGCGTCTCCTTCCCTTGCGGCGCGTCTCCGTCCATGCGGCGCGTCTCCGGCCATGTGGCGCGTCTCCATCCTTGCGGCGCGTCTCCGTGATGCGGCGCGTCTCCGTGATGCGGCGCGTCTCCAGCCTTGCGGCGCGTATCAATAATGGATCACGGCAATTTCTGTGTAAATATTTATAAGCTCATAAATTATTATGACTTTATTTAATATATTTGCAGGGTAAAAATACATCAAATAATATCAAAATAATGCTTATGAATAAAAATATAAATAGCCAGTTATTCAGAAAAAAATACCGTATTCCATCAACACGTTTGTTGGGTTGGGATTATCGGAGCGCTGGTGATTATTTTATCACGATATGCACAAAGAATCATTATTGTTATTTTGGGAAAGTGATTGACGGCCATGTTATTTTAAATGATTTTGGAACATATGCTCAGGAATGTATGATGAATATCAACAAATATTGTGATTATGCAGAGGTTTCAAATCATGTAATTATGCCCAATCATGTACATTCGATCATTAAATTGGTTGGCAAAAACAAGCATAAAGAAGCAAACAGATTTGGTCCACTATTGAAAAAGTCATTATCATCGCTTGTTAATCATTATAAAGGGCGGGTAACGAAGTTTGCACAGGCAAATAATGTTAAAGGCTGGGCATGGCATCCTCGCTTTCACGATCGCATCATTCGCAACCACATCGATTACGAAAATTGCAGGAATTATATTCAAAATAATCCAAAAAAATGGTCCGAAGACAGGTTTTATAAGCAGTAGGAGTTTATTTCAATTTAAGAACATTCACCCTGTTCATCAACACCCGGGTAACAACGTGCCATGCGGCACGTTGACAAATAAAAACACGAGAACCCGTAGAGACGCGCCTTGCGGCGCGTCTCCATCCTTGCGGCGCGTCTCCATCCTTGCGGCGCGTCTCCATCCTTGCGGCGCGTCTCCAGCCTTGCGGCGCGTCTCCGGCCTTGCGGCGCGTCTCCGGCCCTGCGGCGCCTCTCCGGCTTGGGCCATCAAAACATGGTACGTGTCTCCTTCCCGAGGTTCGTTCTTATCCCCACGGCATTCCAAAACAAGGCGTGTTTATCCGCCAAAAAACGCATCATTCCACCGAGAAATGCACCACCCACCAAGAGACGCGCCACAAGGCGCGTCTCTACTAGTCCTGCTTGAGGATGCGCTGCACCTCGACATGGTCATCCCACATAACACGCACCAGGTAAATGCCCGGCAGTTGCGATCCAAGACTGAAAACATGCGAATGATCCGGCGATACCTCCCGCCGTTTGACCCTTTCTCCGCGCATACTATATATTTCAACTACCACAAGAGCATCGGCCGTGTAATGGCTGCTGTTGAATTCGATGGTCAACATATCTCGTGTTGGATTGGGGTACAAACTAAAGAATGGAGCAGTGACAAGTTGGTCTGTGTTATCATCCAGGATTGCGCCTTCAGCATATTCCGTTGCTTCTGCGTCATTATTCGTCACCAGGAAATGGTCGCTGGCAGGGATGCAAAATGGTGATTCAGGATCAATCTGGGCGTGAAAATGGCTGCCGTGCCTGATCTGGGTGCCGGGCTTCATGATGATGTTTTGTCCTGCCACCAGGGATACTACAGCAGTTGCTTCTACCTCAAACGCACTGCCTTCACCAGCGGTTATTATGGTTTGTAAAGCGTCGAAACAGGCGCTTTCCCCTGCATTTATAATGATGTCCTGGAGATATACTATTGCCTCAGGTGCTTCCAATACAAGAATAACATCAATAAGAAGGTCTGCGTTAAATATGGTCAGCGTACCTTCTTCAGGCACATAGCCTTCAGCTGTTACCTGGTAGTTATATTCTCCCGGCGGCAGCCCGTCAAACACATAATCGCCGGCTTCGTTCGTAACATTTCCCATTGCGATCACCGCATGGTCAATGACATTGGCGCCTGCATCCACCACATCAAAGGTTACCTTGTAAGTAAGCTGCACAAAATTGGCCACCAGCGTGCGATGAGCCGTGGCATCAAACACATATTCGGCATCCGTCGAAACCACAATTCCGTTCTCGGTCCAGTTCACAAATTGGTAGCCCGGGTTTGGCGAGGCTGCCAGGGTGACCGGTTCGCCGTGGTTGTATGTGCCGTCGCCGGTCACTGAGCCACCGGCGGCAGGGTTGGCGGTGGCCTCAATGGTGTAGGTGTTGATGGCAAAGCTCGCGAGGATGGTGTGCGGTTGTGTTACGTTTTCGAAAGTGTATGACTCCA
>PWKU01000015.1 GCA_003559635.1 Candidatus Nealsoniibacteriota bacterium
CCACCATCATTAATGACACGTATAACTCAGATATTCAGTCGTTAAGCATAGCACTCGACTTTCTCGACAATCAAACGAGGCATAAGAAAAAAACGCTCGTGCTGTCTGATATTTTGCAAAGCGGCATTTCATCGGCTGAGCTTTACGAAAAAGTAGCCTCCCTGGTAAACGACAGGCAGATAGACCGCTTCATTGGCATTGGGCCCGAGGTATCATCCCAGTCGAAACTTTTTTCAACCATACCCACTCAGTTTTATAGAAACACTGAAAGCTTCATTGAGGGATTTGATTTTTCTTCGTTCAGGCAGGAGGCAATCCTTTTAAAAGGAGCGAGGCCGTTTGGCTTTGAGCGTTTAAGCAATCTGCTGCAGCAGAAAGACCATCAAACGCTGCTGGAGATCAGGCTTGATTCGTTGATTCATAACTTCAACGTTTTCAAAGCCCTGTTAGATGCCGGAACGAAGACCATGTGCATGGTAAAGGCTTTTTCGTATGGGAGTGGCAGCGTTGAGGTGGCCCGCATGCTGCAATACCATCAGGCCGATTACCTTGCTGTGGCTTATGCCGACGAGGGCAAGGAGCTTCGTGGGGGAGGGGTGCACATCCCTATCGTGGTGATGAATCCCGAAATAAGGACCTTTGATGTGCTTTTCAGGTTTCGGCTTGAACCCGAAATTTACGGCTTCCCAATCCTGGAAAAACTGATAAGTGCTTTGAACAATTCAAAGCTTTCGCATAACTTTGATGAATTCCCCATCCATATAAAAATGGACACCGGCATGCACCGCTTGGGTTTTTTGCCCGGTGAAATTGACAAATTGGGAACTTTATTAAGGTCGGAGCCCAGGATCAGGGTTGCTTCCGTATTTTCTCATTTAGCAGCCAGCGAGAATCAGGCTCATGATAGCTTTTCGAATCATCAGATTGATGTTTTTAAGAACTTATGCATCAGATTGGAAAAGTTACTGGGGTATACGTTTTTTCGCCATATTTGTAACTCGGCTGCCATTTCTCGCTTTCCGGAGGCTCATTTTGAGATGGTAAGACCTGGTATCGGTCTTTACGGTGTTAGTGGTGATCCTAAAACACAACAGCTCTTGCAACATGTCAGCACCTTTCGGTCGCTGGTATCGCAGGTAAAAACTGTTAGAAAAGGAGATACCGTTGGTTATGGAAGGGAAGGAAGAGCAGTCAAAGACATGGAAATAGCCGTTGTCCCGGTTGGTTATGCAGATGGCTTGAACCGCAGACTGGGAAATGGAAACGGCAGATTGTATGCCGGGGGCAGAAAAGTACCCATCGTAGGAAACATCAGCATGGATATGTGTACCATTGACATCACCGGCATGGATGTAAAGGAAGGGGATGAAGTGATCATTTTCGGCAAGGAATTACCTGTACAGGAAATGGCTTCAGCTTTGGGTACTATACCTTACGAGGTCTTCACTTCTGTTTCGCAGCGGGTCAAGCGGGTGTATTACCAGGAGTAGCCCGTACCCAATTTTTCAGCATCTGCTGCCCGGTATCTGTCATGATGCTTTCCGGATGGAATTGCACGCCTTTTACATCATAAGCGGTGTGCCGAATGGCCATGATCAGCTTGTATTCATCCACGGCTGTTACTTTCAGTACGTTTGGCAGCTTGAGGGGGTTGATGACCCATGAATGGTACCTACCGCTGTAAAACGATTCGGGGCAGCCGAAAAACAAACTTTCCTCTTTGTCGGTTACAAAAGTCTTGATGGCTTTCCCGTGGAGTACATGGTCTAAATTCATTAAACTGCCTCCAAATACTTCGGCAATGGCCTGGTGGCCAAGACAAACACCCAGGATACTTTTTTTCGGTGCATAGTTGGCGATCAGTTCACAGCTTAAACCGGCGTCGCAAGGCAAGCCGGGACCGGGCGAAATGATGATCTTATCGAAGACGCCGGCTGCTTCCATCGAGATTTCGTCATTGCGTTTTACAACCAGACGGTAGTCCTCGGGCATTACAGCCTCCACCATGTGGTAGAGATTGTATGTGAACGAATCGTAATTGTCGAGGATCAGGATCTGCATGTAGTATTGATTAGTTGATTAGTTGATTAGTTAATTGTTTGATTGTTTGATTGTTTGATTGTTTGATTGTTTGATTGTTTGATTGTTTGATTTGTATATGTAGAGAAGGAGGATTTATGTCTTTTCAGTTTTTGGAGTCCCTCGATCTTGGCTACGTTTTTCTTCCAGTTCGCTGATCATAACTTGTATCTTTTTGTCGTTGAGTGGGTAAGTGAGGTAAATTAATAATGATATGATGCCGATGGCAGCCGGTATGATGCTAAACAGAAGCACCAGGCCTCTCAGGCTTTCGGGTCCCTGGACTACGTTTGGCTGAAAGCCCACACCGGCCATGAGGTTGAGGCTGATGAAAGCAGCAATGGCCCAGCCAAATTTTTGCGACATGGTCGATGCTGAAAATATCAGGCCGGTTGCCCTACGCCCGCGCGTCCACTCACCATAGTCGGCCGTATCGGCATACATCGCCCACAGCAATACACTTAAAGGGCCTCCGG
>PWKU01000029.1 GCA_003559635.1 Candidatus Nealsoniibacteriota bacterium
GAAGAAACCCAGGCAATTTTCTGGGAGTTTGATATACTTAATGATAAATGGGTGTATGTGGCTCCCCAGGTTGAAAACATATTGGGTTATAGTTCAAACGAATGGACTAATTTAAAGTTTTGGACAGATAAGTTGCATCCTGATGATCAAAAATGGGCTCCCGGCTTTTGCAGGAGGGAAACGGAAAAAGGTGTAAACCATATATTCGAATACCGCTTTTTGAAAAAAGATGGTAATTATGTTTGGATGCTCGAAAATGCCAATGTAAAGCTTAAAAACGGCAAGCCCCACAAACTATGGGGTTATATGATTGATATTACCGAACGCAAAATTACCGAGGAAAAAATAAAAGAAAGCGAACGAAAATTCAAACTTCTGGCTGATTATACTCCAAACTGGGAATACTGGATGAATGAAAACAGGGAGTTTGTCTATATATCCAAATCATGCGAAGAACTTACCGGGTACACAATCGAAGAGTTTGTTGAAAAGCCATGGCTGATTTT
The DNA here is from genome assembly GCA_003559635.1 of Candidatus Nealsoniibacteriota bacterium. GTDB lineage: Bacteria > Patescibacteriota > Minisyncoccia > Minisyncoccales > PWPS01 > PWHW01. The sequence continues at coordinate 507 of PWKU01000029.1, forward strand.
TGAAATTGTGCATCCTGAAGATAAAGAAGTGTTCACAGAACATATTGAAAACTGTTTTGATGAAAATAAGAGGTTCGCCATAAAAGAAATTGAATTCCGGGTTATTACTTCAGAAGGTGACACTATTTATCTTAATCAATCATCAAGGCCGATTTTTGATGAAGGAGAGAAAAGAAAATTTTTAGGTATAAGAGTAAGCAGTTCTGATGTTACTGAACGCAAATTTGCCCAGGAAGAACTGAAAAGAACCAACGAGGAGCTTCACCTGGCAAATAATTATGCCCACATGATGGCCAAAAAAGCAGGGGAAGCTAACCGCGCTAAGTCGGAATTTCTCGCCAATATGAGCCATGAAATCAGGACTCCTCTCAATGGAGTAATTGGATTTACTCAACTGCTTAGAAATACTGAACTAAATTCCGAACAAAAAACTTACGTTGAAAAAGCAGATATTTCGGCAAAGCTATTAATGGACTTAATAGATGATATCCTTGACTTTTCAAAAATTGAAGCAGGCAAAATGGAGCTTGATGAGGTAAAAACTGATATCATAGAATTGACACAAAAAATAACCGACGTAATTAAATACAAGGCGGATGAAAAAGGCCTGGACTTTAAACTAACCATAAATGAAAGCGTTCCCAGGTTTGCAGTAGTTGACCCCACCCGTCTTAGGCAAGTACTTATTAACCTGCTGGGCAATGCGGTGAAATTTACCGACAAAGGCAAAGTAGAAATTGTTGCCGGATTTAAAAAATATCAATCCGGGGAAAGTAAAGGAAGATTCACTTTCTCGGTAAAAGATACAGGTATAGGTATCTCGGAACAGGAGCAAAAAAAACTTTTCAAAGCTTTTGTCCAGGCCGACACATCAACAACCCGCAAATACGGTGGTACAGGGCTTGGGTTAGTTATTTCTTACAAGATTATTGAAAAAATGGGCTCAGCACTTAAGCTGAAAAGTAAGCCCGGAGAGGGCTCTGAATTCTATTTTTCTATTGACAGGGAATACGAATACGGGGAGCCTGTTAATAAAAAAGTTGAAAAAAAGCCGAAAAAGCAAATAGCCAAAGAAGATCCCTCTGTCCTGGTTGTTGAAGATACTGAAATGAACTTTTATTTAATAAAGACTTTATTGTATCAAATTTTACCTGAAGCTATTGTCGAGGGGGCAGCAAACGGTGCTGAAGGTGTTGAGAAGTTTATTAAGACAAATCCTGATATTGTTTTACTGGATATTCAAATGCCGATCAAGGATGGCTACACCGTGGCAAAAGAGATAAGGGAGTTTGAAGAAGAAAATATGATGGACAGGACACCCCTGATTGCCCTTACAGCAAGAGCAGTAAAGGGGGAGAAAGAAAAATGCATTAATTCAGGAATGGATGACTTTTTATCAAAGCCAATAAATCAAAAACAACTCGAAAATACGATTGCAAAATATTTATCCAAACCTGAAGAAAGCACGGATAGTGATCAGGGTATCCCCACTGGCGAAAGCCCAAAAAGCAATATAAACCACTTTGACAAACAAGAACTTTTGAAAAGAGTGGGAGGAGACAATAAAGTATTTGAGGAGTTATTGAATATGGCTATGGTTCAGATTCCCGAATATATTAATAATCTTAAAAATACTATTGAGGATAGCGATTTTGACAAAATTAAACAGGCGGCACATAAGCTGAAAGGAGCAGCACAGTTTGCAAGCTTCAACAGGCTTGGCAATCTGGCAGGGGAAATAGAATACAACAAAGATAAGGATATGAAAGCAGTGAGAAGGGCTTTTGGAGAGATTGAGGTCGAGTTTAAGGAGGTGAGGAAAGTACTGAGCACTGAGAGTGTGGTGATCGGTAACCGGTAATCGGTAATCGGTGGTCGGTAATCGGTGGTCGGTGGTCGGTGGTCGGTAATCGGTAACCAGTAACCAGCAACCAGTAACCAGTTCATTAACCGGCAACAAAACAGAAAAAAATACACAAGTATGGAAGCAAAACCATCTTATCAACAGTTAGCTAA
>PWKU01000031.1 GCA_003559635.1 Candidatus Nealsoniibacteriota bacterium
ATCTTATCCTTTTCCGTCTGTTCACCGTACATCCAGGAATCATGATCGCCATTGACCATGTATTCTACGGTTTGCATGGAGTGCCCAAAAACATAACCATTGTCTTTGGTCATATCATGCATGTATTCCATAAAAATATCCATGTCAGGAAATAAATATCCATCGGGCTCGGTAGGATGGATCAGCAGGTTGCTGAATGAATGAAAGTTCAGCGCTGTTCGAAAGCCCTGGTTAATGCAAAGGTCTCTTATGGCTTGTGATTCTGATTCGGAAAATGCATGAGTGCCCCTGTATATCGGGCTGCCAGGATGACTTTGCGAACCTGTATCGTTAAACCCCCATCCGTAACCATAATTACGGTTCAGGTCAACGCCGTCATAATAGTGGTTAAATTCACCGCTCTCATTATTGTCGCGCATGTTTTTGCGCCATAATCCACCGCCATTGGGAGCTACGTTTTCATTATGGATATATCCATCAACATTTACAACGGGTACAAACCATATCTCACGACGTTCAACCATGTAAGTAGCCAGTTGATCCTCACCGTAGTTCTCCAGCAACCACTGTGTAAAATAGAGTGGAGCAATAAACGACATGGGCTCGTTTGAGTGGTGCATGCCTGTTATAAGCGTGCGCGGCAAGTCTTCGCCATCTCTCGCGCCGGAAGAAATCGTGTAGGCCAGGATGTCGCGCTTCTGGTAGGTTTGCCCAATCACCATGGGCTCCGACATGATGTGAGGATATTCGGCATGCAGTGAATCAATAAAGGCAACGATCTCGTCATAATTAAAAAAGCCCCCAAGGCTGCCCTGCCCAATTTGCAGGGATGCTTCCTTAGGTGTAAGCAGTCGCGTTTGCAGATAAGCCGTGAGGTCTTTATGAATCAGCTCAAAAGAATAGCCATGTTCGCTGAGGCGTTGTAACTCATGCTTCATCGCAACTATTGTGACCCGTGTATTATCTGAAGACACATTTGTGACATCAAAACCATGCAATAACAAGCCCTCCAGTTCAGCCTCATGTGCCAGCTGAACCTCTACAAGGCTGTAAACAGGCTGTGTTTGGTTTTCATTTTGATTTTGCTGGGCGAATAGCGCAGTTGTTGAAATTAAGCATGCGAAAAGAAAAACAATTTGTAGTTTTAAAACGTCTGTTTGTTTCATGGCAGGTAGATTTGGTTCATAAAATATTTAATTAAGTTAAACGCAACCAAATCCATACCAATAACAGCAACAGGCCTGCATTCAAAATATTGCAGCCAGGTTTGGGAGTTTCTAAACAGGATAAGTGTTCGATTCCACACACAGGGTGTTCGTCAGCGAACGGTGGTTGTTTTTTGGGGAGCTTCCTCTGGATAATCTATCTTCAAAAAAAGCAATAAAGTCAGTTCAATCAAACAGAATCAGGAATTTTGGTTGAAAGATTGTATGATTCTTCCTTTCGCAACCAGCCGCTCATCAACCAGCGCTTTAACTGAATAACATTGATGGTCACTTTCATCCCTCATACAATGGTAAGTAATTAAAGTCCCGGCAAATATCGGCTCCAGGAACTTTAAGCCGGTTGTGTACAGGTCTGAATCAACCATTTTTTTTGTTTCCAGGTAGTCAAGAACAGATTGACATAGTTTATGGTTCACTTGGGGGCGTAACATTTGTCTTTTCTGTAGTTCCAATAACCCAAGTAACAAATCAGCCTTCTCCAGCTCATGCATGACGTGTAATAAATAGCTGGTTTGGCGAAGCCCTTCAAGTGTATATATCCCCGGCCATAGTTTCATGTTTGGGAAATGCCCTGTAAAAACGGGTTCATTTGCTGAAACATATCGCTCTGCAATGAGGAGTAATGGGTTTGAGCTGTAATGCACAATCCTGTCAACCATAATCACCGGGTGTTTGTAGGGAGTGAGGTATGCAATTACATCTGCACCAATGATAAATTGTTCATTTTCTGCGGATTGACCTTTTGGTTGTGAAAAGTTTTTACCATTCATTCATTTTAACATTTTGAATGTATTTCAATTCTCTGAAAAAATTGTTTTACAACGGTTTCTATATTCTTTACCAGGCATGCTAAACAACCCTAAAGGTTAATAACCGGATTTTGGATCTTATTGTAAATTTTTAAGCCATATCAATTGATTTTTATGCAAAACTTCAAAGACCGGTTAACAGCTCATAAAGATAATCCGCCATCAACAATAATTGACTGACCTATAATATAACCTGCTGCATCGGAAGCGAGAAAAAGCACTGTTTGTACCATCTCGTCCACTTCACCCAATCTTTTTAATGGGATTTGGTTTTGCATTGCTTCAATTACGTGCATGTTCACTCGTTGGGCCATTCCTCCCTTAAAAAACCCCGGCACAACAGCATTAACCCGAATGCCCGTTGGTGCCAGTTCAGCCGCCATGGTGCGTGTCAGTGACATAATTCCGCCTTTTGAAGCCGCATAGTTTGCCTGGCCGGGGTTTGCCTTGACCCCCACCACTGAGCCTACATTGATTATCACACCGGTTCTCCTTGCAATCATGGATCTTACAGCCGCACGCGAACAATTGAATGTTCCTCCTAAATTGGTTTGTGTTACGAGCGACCAGTTTTCCTCTGACATCAGTGCAAATGGCTGATCGAATAAAACCCCGGCATTGTTTATAAGAAAATCAATGCCATCACGTTCCTTGATAAAGCCAGCAAAGGCTTTTTGTGTCTCATGGAAGTTTTTAATGTCGGCCTGTACAAGTGTTGCGGCACCACCCGATTCCCGGATTTCACGTAAAGTCTGTTCTGCTTCTTTATGATTCCTGTGGTATCCAATGCCAACAAATGCCCCTTCGGCGGCAAAAGCCATGGCCATTGCTTTCCCGAGGCCACGTGAAGCACCGGTTATGATGCCTGATTTTTTAACGAACCGGTTCATCCTGGTTTTCATTCCTGGTAAAATAGCTGTCGATATTGAGATTTACATGGATGCTGCGGTTATCAATTGCCGGGGCAGATATTGTTTGCAGTTCATGGTTGTTTACATGGAAGCCGCTTAAACCTGCATGCCAAAATGGTTTCCTGACCAGTGCTTTGCCGATATGCTCTTTTCTCAAAGGCGAATAACCGATCGAAAGCACCCGGCCAACTGATTCATTTTCGCAAAAAATCTCATCCTTTTCACTCGCAGGGTTTTTCGTAATGAAACAAGTGATTCTCCTGTCCCATCCTTTTTTCCTGATGCTTTGCATAGCCCCTGATCCGGGATATTTTTCCTTTTGCCGTGACAGTCTCCACTGCAACTGAAGTTCCGGGGGGGTTAGCTGGTGTTGCCCTTCCCTGTTTAAATCAAAGAAAAAGTTTTCAAGGGCACATTGCACTCTTGCTGAATGATCTGTCACCACAAGGTCAAAAGGTTTTCCTGCTTCTAGCAGGGTCTGAATCCACTCTTTTCTTTGCCCTGCCGGAAACATCAGGTGGTACCCATATTCCCCGGTGATCCCGGCCCTGAACACCATCCCTGAGTTAAGCTTCATAACCGAAAGGTATGGCATCCCCAGTATTTCGGGGCCAATGGCATTTGCGCATAACTCCCATGCATAAGGCCCGTTCAGGGTCAAAAAAAAGTTTGATTCATTCAAATCAATGATGGCGTAATCATTTGCAGACCCCTGCTGCTGTTTTATCCAGGCGGCCATATCGACTGATGACGACCAGTATCCCAGCAAATATGCATCCTCCCATTTGCGGCAAATATAAACATCGGCAAAAGGCACTGCATTTTCATCAAGCAGTAATGTATGTTTCATCTGGCCATTCTGAAGAAAGGTATTGCACGGGCATACCTGGTCAAGCAATTTAAATGCATCTTTTCCTTTTATCAAAAGACACCGCAAGTCGGGTTCCTCTTCAAGAGCAACCGAATTCCTGATTGCGAGATAGCCTCGATATTCTTTTTCTTCAGGCATTACCGTATTTTTTTATTATTACTAAATCAATCAATGAATTAATTGTCCTCAGGGCTTTTTTGCCTTCTTCTTCGGAAATGCTTATGTTTAATCTTGATTCAAGCTCAACAATGATTACAACCGCATCCACCGAATCTAGACCCAGTCCCGTTCCAAACAACGGGGTGTCCGGATCCAGGTCGCCTGGGTCAACATCCAGATGCAATGCAGAGATCAGTATCTCTGCCACGTCAATCATTATTGATTCACGTATTTCGATTGTTTCTTTTAAGTCGGTTTGCATATCAAATATCCCTTTCAATAATGATTTCCAGGCCCATGTAATCTAAGTTCCGATTATTTCTTATACGAATGGTGTCCCGGTTGGTTTTGTTGATGTCTTTAATTGCATTGATAATATCGCAAAGGTCATGGTTTTCCGGGGATGAAGCGGTCTGCATGCATTCAGAATTATCTTCTGTTTTTAATGTTTCTTCATTCTTATTGATAAAGGCAGGAAACATCGACCATTTTTTAAGGCGCACAGGTGACTGTTCCTCTCCTGCTTTGAGTAAGAGTCCGGCTGCCCTGGCAGCTTTGCCCGTATCCGGGTCATGCGCGTCAACAGCAGCTACGATCATTAAATCGGTATCATTTCTCCAGGCAAGGTTATCGGCCGCCAGGCAGAGGGTGGTCAGGCCGCTGTCGGGACTGTCTGCACTGACTGCAACGGGACCTTTTATCCCGAACAACCTGCAACAGGCCCCTGCAGGGTAGTTAACCACCAGCCGTGTAAAGGCGGATGCCGAAAGATGTTTGATGCCTCTTTGGCTGATGCTTAGATCAAGTGCTTCCAGGCTGTCTTCTGAAATATGGTCTTGCCCCACGAATAGCCCTATGTTTTCACATTCAAGGGATCTGAAAGGGATGCCCGCATTGTTCAAAATCATTGCCACGACACCGGCAAGAAGTCTTGCTGAGAGGTCGGTGTTGCGCAAATTTTCATAAGGGATAAAATTGCTGATGTAATCCTGGTCTGTGTTGATTCCGTATCCCAGGATGGATATGTTTCTGGGTGATTGTTTTGGAGGCATGTGATCAGCGTTATTTCTGCCAAACACCATTGCCGTGTTGAGCCCCCCGAATGCTGAGTTGGTGCACAATGCATAGTTGGTTACATGTGATCGCGGGTGTTTTTCTGCCACGGGATCCGGGGGTGAGAACGGCCGTGGCCTGGTATAATTGAGTGTAGGTGGTATCAAATTATGATGCATACCAGCAATGGTTGTTATGGCCTCCATTGCGCCTGCTGCGCCCTGTCCATGTCCTAAAAAACTTTTGCTTGAACTTATTGGTGTTTTTGCAGCATGATGTGAAAGTGCGTTTTGAATTCCTCTCCATTCAGCCGCATCATTGGCGGCGGTTCCCGTACCGTGTGCATTGATGTAGTCAATGTCACCGGGTTTCAGATTGCTGTCTTTCAAGGCAGCGGTTATGGCTTTGTGAATTCCCGAGCCGGCCGGGTCCGGGCTCGTGTCATGGTAAGCATCGGCCGACATTCCGTACCCCATGAATACGGCTTTAGGTAATACGCCTCGTTGTTTGGCGGCTTCTTCGGCTTCCAATACCAGGAAAGCAGCACCCTCTCCCAGCGTAGTGCCAAGCGGGTTACTAAAAGGTGAGCACGGTAATTTCGACAGCAATCCCAGACAGTAAAAGCTGGCAAACACATCGACCGTCAGGATATCCACGCCACCGGCAATCACTACGCTGGCCTTTCCCCTTCGAAGCAGGTCGGCAGCAAAGCCGATGGCATGCGCAGAGGAAGCACATGCAGTGGAAACTGTGATGACCAAGCCTCCAAGGTTTAACTCTTTTGCCAGATCATAGCTTATGTCATTGATTTTCCTGCCCCTGACACCATTGGATGTCCCAAGCACCAAAGAAACCATGCTTTTGTCTTCGATAGCTGCATTGTTTAATGCTTCATTTGCGGCCGTTCGGGCATATGCAAATAATCGTTCTTCATCTGAATCAATGCTGTCGCCATCGGATATTATGCCTCCTAGTTTGGGTTCAAACAGACTAACATCAAACCTCTTTATCAGTCTGATACCGCTGTTGCCCTGTTCAATACCATCCCAAAGCTCCTGTACAGAATTTCCAAGCGCACATTGAATTCCCATGCCTGAAACAATGATCTTCATGGCATATTTTTTATTTTTTGATGACCCTAATTAAAGCAGAAACAATAATAATGATTAGAGCAAGAAGGATTAAAAAAGGTCCGATAGTAATTCCCAGGATAACACCAGGCCAAAATACACCCGGCACAACTGCCAACAACAGCAGTCCTACGGCCGTTGTAATCAACCCAATCCCCAGCAACCTCAACCCTCGGATTGGCCTGGGTTGGCTTATTTCTTTCGGTTCTTCATCGTTTTCCTGCTCATCAAGAATTAAGCCATATCCAACGGTCACATCTGGAATGTTCAGATTCTCCCATTGGAGTGCAGCGCTTTCTGCTTCTTTCAAACAGCTTGCATATCTTGCTTCTCCCACTTGCATTCTAAATAGTTTTTCTAAGGCTTCGTCGGAGTTGCTTGCCAGCAGGAGTTTTTCGGATTTATGCACATATTCATCAATAAACATCTCCGGCGAATGTCTTAATCTTCTCATAATCCGCCTGCCCATTGCTTTCATTTGCCTTCTTCGGGCAGAAGGAACTCCGATTGATTGTGCTTCAAGGTCGAGGGTGTCTAAGATTCGGCGACCTAATGCAGGATCTTCAGTAAGTGCAGACCTAACATCTTCCTTCGATTCGTCTGACACATTTTTCAACATACTAAAAGAGTTGTTGACAGAAAACTCCACCTCGGCAGCAGAGTGCATCATGCGTTTCTGCATCCATGGATGCACCTGGCCTTTTATGGGCAAGTCACCAAAGCTTCCTACAAGCATAAGACTTCGAAGGTTTGCCCTGAAAATTTTTTCTTCGCTTTCATCCGAACTCTGGGAAATGAGGTTTCTGATATGCTCACCTCCTGAATGAGAGATGCGGTCCATGCTGATGTCCAGTTCTTTAATGAATCTCTCCATTTCGACCTGGTTTACATTGTCTTCGGCAGGCGCTAAAACCTCACCAAAGGCCTTAGGACCCGTAGCACCGGCAGCCACGGTTAATACCAGGCCAGACTTGATAAATTCTCTTCGTTTCATTTTCTTGTTTTTTGGTTTTTACTGACAGCGTTCTATGGCTATTTACACAGGTTTCAATTTGTTGCAGAGCATTCAATATTCTGGTAAACTATATAAGCGCATGATGCTTAATTCTTTCTGCTTGCACTGACCATGGTGCCACTAGCAATAAGATCATTATTTGTGTATGCCCTGACAGTTGAGTAATAGAGCGATCCATATGCCTGGTTCAGCTGTGTTTCATAAGAAACAGTTTGTCCAGGCCTGGCATATCCGGTAATTTCCATCTCTGCAGACCCAACGAATCCAATGGTTGAATGCTTTTCCTTTAATCGCTGAATCAGAACACTTTTTAATATTTTCGTTATTTCATCAGTTTCGTCATTCATCAGTCTTTTTAGTATTTCACCCATTGAATTGAATTCCAGCCCCGCCTGCACCAGGTTTTTTTCCAAAACCGAAATAACGATCATAAGATTACAGCATTGCCCCAATCCCTCAATAACATACATTGATGGCCAATGATCATGAGCTTCTTCTGCAGAGCATACTGACCCCCGGTCCAGCACTGCATATCTGGCACTCAAAGAGGGCGTTTTGCCTCCATCATAGAAAGTAATCGTGTCCACCATTAAAAAGGGCGGGCGGTGAGGCAGTAAAAGCGTTATCAGGGACTGATCAAACGTACAATTAAAATCCATCTGAAATACGTTTTTTGCTCTTTTGAAAGCATAATACTCTCATTCGACACATATATTGCCAAGACAAATTGTGCAGACGGGTTATCTTGTTGTACAAATATACTAACTCATAGCGAATTTTCCAAAAAATTAGCTATAATAGCAGTGTTTTTGTATAAAAATATGCCTGTTGGGTAATATGGTTCCAGGTAGTGGCTTTGATGGAATCTACCACTCACCTCTTTGCAGCTTACCACCTTTTCTCCAACCTGTTTTGAAAAAAGCCAGTTGTGAGTCCGCTACGAAAAGTCGATTATAGCCACAGATTATTCACTATTGTTTATATAATTGGTGTTCATGAGCTCACTTCGTTCGGTTCACAGATTATGAAATTATAAAAATTTTAATGTGCTCATATTCAATAATATAAAAAGGACTAAATGTTCAAATCTGTGAACCGAACGAAGTGAGCTCATGAACACCTTTAAAATGAATATTTGTTCATAATCTGTGGCGTTTTTTGGAGTTTTAGGAGTGGGCTCAGTTGTAAAAATTCGGTAAAACTGATGCTCAGATCAGAAACCGGAGCGTTCAATCCAAAGCAGAAGCAAAACGATCATGGCGGCTACGGGTATTACAACCACCCAGTCGTTTACCTTAAACAATCTCGGGAAGGTGATGTCGCCGTAATGTCCTTTCTTCAAAATGCCATCCTTTAGTTTCGGATACATGACGGCAAAGATCCACGTGCCGAGCAATATACCGATCAGTCCGCCGACGATGGCATCGAGGTAGCCATTGCCAATGGCCCCGGCGATGGTGCCCGGGCAATATCCCAGCACCGCAAAGCCCACGCCAAAGATCAGGGCGCCAAGCACATTCATGCCAACAGAACCGCCTTTTAATGAAAGCTTTATCCAGCCCAGCGACTTCATGAAGTGAATGCCGATCATACCGGTAACAACGGCCGAAAGCATGATTTTGACCACGGTAAAGTCGATGAGCAGCAGCTGTCCTACAATGACATCATATTTGGTAACCCCGCCTTTTTGCAATAGGAATCCAAACAGGATGCCAAATCCCAAACCATAAAACAATGGCCTTTTGTCTTTTACAACCCCAGGGGTTTGTGTTTTTGTTTCCATACTTTTTATGATTTGAATTATGCGATTACGTGAAAAATAAGATGGGCTGCAAGAATGCCTCCAATGAAGAAGAATACGGCCGAAATCCAGCTCGATACAGCGAGCTGCAGTGTTCCGCTGATGCCGTGGCCGCTGGTGCAGCCGCCGGCAAATCGTGCGCCGAAGCCGAGTATGATTCCGCCAATGATGGCCACGATCACGCGCAACAGGGCACCGTCACCAAATGCGGATGCCCACACCGATGGAACCCACTGGCCTGTTTTAAAGTCGCCCGACAACATGGCGGAAATGAACGAACCAATTACGACGCCCACCACCAGCATCATTTGCCAGTTTACGTTCAGTTTGATCTTTTGGTAGTAGGGTCGTTTGCTTGCTTTTTCGCCGGTAAACATGCGCTCAATCATGCCGCCGGTTTGGGCAAAGGAGGTAGATGTAGCGATAGGTTTACCGGATATCAAAAAACTCAGCCAGCTCAGCACCCCTATGCCGATTCCAACGGCATAGGGCGACCAGCTGACATCTGTGAAAATTGTCATCATCGTTTTCTGTGTTTATTGTTTGAAATGTGTTTCAGTTTCTTCTACTTTTGAAAAGAAGCGTGAGCCGTGGGGGTTTTGACATACCATGCAGCGTTTTGAGTAGCC
>PWKU01000035.1 GCA_003559635.1 Candidatus Nealsoniibacteriota bacterium
ATGAAAAAGAAGGAGAAGGTGTGGGAAGTCTGCTCTTGCGGATATAGAATAGATAACAGATACAATAATCGTGTATATTGTCCGGAGTGCGGACAAATCGTAGCAGAAGAAGAAGTATATGCCGTGAAAGAAAAGGTTTGACGAAACCTTCCAAAAATCGTCTTTTTTTTTATTTCAAAATAATATTTTTCTTTACTGGGAAGATGTAAGCGTTGTTTGTGTTTTTTATAAAATTATGGTAGAATAAAAAAACAAAAAAGGAGGCGATTGAGGTGAAAAAGTGGTTCTTTGTTATAATATTACAATTAATCATTCTCTTTGCATTAGTCTCTGTCTTTCTAATGCATGTTGCAGAGATAATAGATATTAACGAATTTATTGATATCGGAAAAATCGAAAAAATTATCGAAGATATATCACAAATAAGAATTGTGATAGGGGAATGATGACAAAAAAAGAAAGCCGACTAATAAGTCGGCTTTTTGCAAAAATTAGAGAAAGTGAAGAGAGCTGTTTTAAAGTGTTTTGCGATTTTGTAAAAATAATTAAATATGATATGCTCAAAACCAATTATAAGAAGTTAGAGGTAAAAGGTCGGATAAAAACCAATAATAACTATTTATGAAAAGCATTGTTATTATCGTTCTTGTGGTCTTGGTGATAGGGGGCGGTGTTTGGCTTTTTATGGGAACAGAGTGGGATGGAGAAGTTCTTGACAGAGAGGAAACAAGGGAGGAGGAATTAACAAGAATGGAAGAGATAGAAATGGAAGAAGCGGAGCTTATGGAAATTTTAGCAAGGGCGGAAGGCGTAGCTTCTTTAAGTTATGATATAGAGATGGAGTCTCCAGACGTTACTATGGACGGGAACTTCTGGCAGAAGGGGCAAAAAATGAGAATAGAGGGAGAAATAAGGGGAGAGGAGATGGTTGTAATAGTTGATAACGAAGAAAAAGTTGCTTATACTTATATGCCCGCCCAAAATATAGCTGTAAAATTGGGCTTGAGTGAAGTAGAAGAAGTTCAGGGAGGATCCATAAAGGAACAGTCCGCGGAGCTACCTGAGAATCAACCTGTTGTTATAGGAGTAACAACCATAGAAGGCAAAGAATGTATTGTGGTGGAATATTTTGTGGATGAAGAAACGACGGGAAAAATGTGGATATGGAGAGAGCACGGACTTCCCATAAGGGTGGAGATAGACAATATGGTAATGAGAGCCACAAACATAGATTTTGGGGAAGTTTCTGATGACAAGTTTGAGTTACCCGCCGGAGTTGAACCTATGGAAATTCCCACCGATGCGCCTCTTGAAATACCTGCTGAGGGTTTTGATATTGATGATTTTGATGTTGAAGTTCCTGATATTGATGGGCTTGATATTAACTTCTAAGATTCCCGCGTTGAACAAGAAAAAGTCCGGAGAAGTTCTCCGGACTTTTTTGTTTTCAGGAGCTTTAATTATATTCCTTTCGCGTAATAAGAATTACTATATTACTGTTTTTCTTGACAAAATTTTTTTTATGGATAAAATGTAGGAAAATAAAGATATGTTAGAAAATCTTATCCAAAATTTTACATTTTTTGCGTTTTATACACCCGAGTTTAATTTGGGAGGTTTTCGTTTTACATATATATAGAAATTAAAATCAGAAAAAAATAGAAACCTCCCAAAAAAATGGGAGGTTTTTGTTTTCTCGGCTTCTTGTTGTTTTAGATTCTTAAAAGAGCAAGAATCCGGGAAAACCGGAAATATTAAAAGGGAGGGATTAAAGTGAGCAGGGTTTGTACTTTTGAAAAAAGAGGAGAAAATTTGACAAAAGCGGAGAGGATAAAGGAAATTGTTGGAGTTCTCGGCCCGCACAGCGTCGAGAAGGTTAGGTACACGTTGAACATACCCGGGTCCAAAAACGGTTGGACTAGCGCGGTAGAGCTGAGTAAAACTTTTGATGATTGTTGGGATTCTTTTTTTAGGGTTTCTGAAAGTGAAACCAGGAAAAAGTTGTTGGAGAAGGCTTTAAGACTATCTTCTTCAGCAGAAGAGTCTCATTGGGTTTATCGCAACGCGGCTGAAACTAAACTTCGAGACGAAGCACAAAAGAAGACTGAAAGTTTTCTTCTGGAAAAACTCGATCTAGCTGTGGATATCGAGTCTTGCTTGGAAATTTTTGATTTTTCTCCGAGTGATGAGGTCGGTAAAAAAGTAATCGACAAAGTATCAAATATGGCCGTGAGAATTGTGGATTGGGCAAAAATATACAAACGCTCTCCCAGTTTCTTTCTCGAGACGGAATGTGTTCGAAAAATTGATTCTTTATTGGCCTAGATATGTGAAAAACTAAACCCTTTTGCGCACTACCAAAGGCCCACTGTTGTTTTGTGGGCTTTTTTTATTGGAGATTTAAAAGCAAGTGGTAATTAGTTTTAACGTTTTTTATTGTCTTGTAGGGCCGCCTTAATATGTCTTTTTGCAACGGTAGTTTTGGCATATTCTAGCCACTTTTGCCGGGGATAGCTTTTCTTATTTGTGAGAATTTCTACAATGTCACCATTTTTTAGCTGACTGTTGAGAGAAGACATCTTCTCATTTACTTTAGCTCCACTTGTATGGTGTCCGATTTCGGAGTGTATTGCGTATGCAAAATCAATCGGACTGGATCCGATGGGAAGGTCTATCACATCTCCCTTAGGAGTAAAAACAAATATTCTTCGTTGGAAAAAATCGTCTTTCAAATCCTCTTCAATAGGGTTTTGGGTTTTGTTTAATGCTTGATATTCTACGAGATTTTTTATCCATGCAGGGATATCGTCGTAGTTTATTTCTTTCTTTATTTCTTTTTTGCCGATAGTTTTTTTGAAGGGAAGAAGGCGTTGGATCCAAGAAAATCCGGGAACGACGTTGTGCTTCTTGTTTTCTTTGTAAAAAATATGGGAGGCCACACCATACTCTGCTTCTTGATGCATCTGTTTCGTTTTGATTTGTATTTCCACTACATTGCCGTATCCGGTAAATATCGTAGTGTGTAGTGCCTGATAGCCATTTGGTTTGGGGAAGGCAATATAGTCTTTTATTCTTCCCGGGAGGGGTCTCCAAACATTATGAATTATTCCAAGAATTCTGTAACACTCATCGACATCGGAAACTACAATCCTTAACGCTGAAACATCATATATCTTTTCAATACTCCAATCTCTTTTTAAAAGTTTGTTGTATAAACTATAAAGAGTTTTTATACGGTAGTCCAAACTGAAGTTTGTAACGCCGTTTTTTGCCAACCCTTTCTTTATAGATTTTTGGAATTTGTCCAATTTATTGAAGTCTTCTTTCCTTTTTTGTTTTAAGAAATTCTTTGTCTTTTCATATTCCTTCGGGTAAACAAAAGGAAAGGAAATGTCTTCTAGTTGCCTGCTTAATTTTCTTATCCCAAGACGATAGGCGATAGGGACATATATTTCCAAGGTCTCTTTTGCAATTCTTTCTCTTTTATGTTCGGGAACATTCTCCAGTGTTCTCATATTATGTAAACGATCGGCGAGTTTAATAATAATTACTCGAATGTCCTGAGAGACGGCAACAAAAAGCTTCCTTAAGCTTTCATTGTGTCTTTCGACGCCCCGGTATTTTAATTTACCCAATTTTGTAACGCCTTTTACCAGGAATAGTATTTCCTCGCCGAAGTTTTTTTCTAGCTCCTCTTCTTTTGTATTTGCATCTTCCAATGTGTCATGCAGAAAACCCGCTGCGATTGTTGTTGGGCTCATTCCGATTTCTGCCAATATCTTTGCAGTTTCAAAAAGATGGAGGAAGTAAGGATCTCCGGAAAATCTTTCTTGTCCAGCATGAGCTTCTTTTGAAAAAACAAAAGCGTCTTCAATTAATTTATAATTGCTTTTAGACAAAGAAGAAACCAAATTTGTAATTTCTTTAACATCTTGCATACATCTATATTCTATTATAAAATTTCACACTTGACAAAGATTTATAAAAGGGGAGAATTAGAAAAAGAAGTTATGCAAATATGGGGTCGGCTATTTGCGAAATGAAATTTTAAAAAATGTACTTCCGATGATGAAAATTTTCGGATAAAAAATGGTTACAAAAAAGAAAAAAGCGACACCAAAGAAAAAAGTAGCTGCTAAGAAAACCGTTGCCAAGAAGAAGACAACGGCAAAGAAAGCGGCTCCAAAAAAGAAAGTCGCTCCAAAGAAGAAAGCAGCCGCCAAGAAAAAAACAACCACTAAGAAGAAGACAACGGCAAAGAAAGCGGCTCCAAAGAGAAAGACGACCGCAAAAAAGAAAAAATAATATTGAAGTTTTCCCGCTCGCCCCTAAAAGCGAGCGGGTTTTTTATTGGGAGTTATTTCTTTTATTCTCCTCCACTTCCTCTTCGCTAATCTTAATGGTCACTTGGACTGTTCTGGAATGATTTTTATGTATTTTATAAATATCCGGAATGTCTATTCTTGTTTCAATAATTTCTGTTTGAGTGAAATCACTTGCATCGATTCCTTCTGTGAAAACTTTTTCGGGGGGAGATTCTTCCTTGGGAACAAGTATTTTAATTTTATCCGGAGAGACTGATGTTTCTTCTATCCTTAATTCTTCCGGTTCTCTTGTGATATTAATCTCGACAGGAAGTTCATATGTGGTATATTCTTGCGCTACAATTTCAATAGTTGATGGGCTTATATTGACAATAGAAACATTGAAAGGATGAGTTACATCAGTTCTTTCCAGCTCTATTTCATTTACACCGGACTCTATTTTATCTCCGGGGATGATGATTCTTATCGAATTCGGGGAAAGAGCACTTAAAACTGTTTGTCCACGGGAAGAGAGGGTGACGGTTACGGTTTCCGGTACGGTACTTTCAATTATTTTTTCCTCAGCGGAAATGTTGGTGAAACTAATCGGTACGCTAAAATCTCTTTGGACGATTTCTGCTTGGAAAACAACAAAGAACCAAGCGATACATGCTATGGCAATTGCAGAAAATTTTTCAAAAGCTCTTTCTCTAAATATATTTCTAAAGAAACTCTGAGGTTTCTCCGGAAATTTTTCTCTGAAATGTTGGTTTAGATGTTTTTCCAACTCTTGTGTGTCTTTTAGCAATTTCATTCTTCCTTGTTTTGCGATAGATATTTCTCCGCGTTCTTCGGAAATGACAATTGCCAGGGCGTCCGTTTTTTCAGAAATGCCGATTGCCGCGCTATGCCTTGTTCCTCTTTCTTTGATTTGTTTGATATTTTGAGAGAGAGGTAAATGGACCCCAAACTTAGAAATGCGATCTTTATCAATAACAATGGCACCGTCGTGACCGGGAGATTTTGGATCGAATATACTTTCAAGAAGGGGGCTGGTTGCTATACCGTCTAAAATATTGCCACCCCTAATATGTCGTTCTATCAGCTCGTTTCCGGGAATAATAATGAGAGCGCCGTGCTTTTTTCTTGTTAGGCTTGAGACGGCTTGTACGATGGAAAAAATAGTTGAAGAAAAAGAAAGAGCAGTTTTGTTTTTCATTCGTCTGGGTCCCGAAGCAGCAATGAGTTCAAATGACCTCTTAAGTTCATCCTGAAAGACGATAACTAAGACGATGATAAAAATACTAAAGAAGGATTGTAGTATGAGAGCTGTTATATAGAGATGGAATGCTCTTGCCAAAATATAAATACCACCGAGTATTCCGATGCCGGCAAAGGCCATTAAAGAACGCGTTTGCCGTAAAAAAAGAATTGCAATATAGGAGAAAGCTGCAATGATAAGCATGTCAAGAATATCTGTCAGAAACACAGTACCTCCCAGACTTATATCTAGTTCGTTGAAAAGCATAAAAAATCGTACAAAATTAAAATTCTACTGTTATTATATAGAGGATATTTTATTTGTCAAAAAGGGTATATTTTGTTAAAATGACACAGCTAAATTCTTAAAAAGGCAAAAATGAAAATAAAAAAAATAAAATATTGTCATCCGGCTTTACGGAGAAAAGCGGAAAAGGTGGATGCTGGCAACGATTTGTCAGGTCTAATAGAGGAAATGAAAAGAATCTTTAAAGAAGAGGACGGAGCTGGCTTGGCTGCGCCACAAGTTGGTGTTTCCAAGAGAGTAATTGTTATCAATGCTACGGAAGATCAGGTAGTTGCTCTTTTGAATCCTGAAATTATTGAGAAAAGCCAAGAAAAAGTTGTTGGACGAGAGGGTTGTCTCAGCTTGAAAGGGGTATGGTTGGATATAGAAAGACACAAAGAGATAAAAGTAAAATTTTTAAACGAAGAGGGAGTACAGCTGGAAATAGATGCTAAGGAATTGTTGGCGGTCATATTGCAACACGAAATAGACCATCTTGAAGGGAAACTTTTTATAGACAGAGTGGGATTTTTGAGAAAAGTAAAGGCGATATTTTCTTATTTTTTTCTAAAAGATGAAAGAACTTATTGATTATTTAAAAGAAAAAGGTTTTTTGAAAAAGGAAAATGTATATAATGCGTTTTCCAAAATAGATCGCAAAGATTTTGTTCCCGAAGAACTCAAAGAACATGCTTATAAAGACGTACCGCTTTCTATTGGGTACGGGCAGACAATTTCCCAACCTCAGGTTGTTTCTTTTATGATTGAATTGCTCTTTCCCGAAAGAGGACAAAATATTCTCGATATTGGTTTTGGGTCCGGTTGGACAACCGCTCTTCTGGCGGAAATCGTAAAAACAGGAAAGGTGATAGGAGTGGAAAAGGTTCCTGAGGTTTATAATTTTGGAAAGAAAAATATAGAAAAATATAGTTTTATGAATAGAAAGATCGTAGAGCTTTTTTTGGGAGATGGGAGGAAGGGTAGAGCAGACAAAGGTCCCTATGACCGGGTTCTGGTTTCTGCCGCGGACAGAGCTAGAGATCTCCCACGAAATTTGACAGGTCAGATTAAAGAGGGAGGTAGGGTTGTCATCCCCATTGATTCTTCAATTTTTTTGTTTGTAAAGAAAGAGGGTAGTTTTCAGTGGGAAGAGTATCCCGGATTTTCATTTGTTCCTCTTGTATGATAAAGAAAATATTTATCATAATTTCAGCAATATCGCTTATTTTTTTGTTTTTGGCAGGGTCTTTTTTCTATTGGGGAATTTACATTCCAAAAGACGGAGTTGGCGAAGAGGGACTGTTTGCCGTCAAGACAGGGGAGGGACTTTCATCTGTTGCGGGGAGATTAGAAAATGAAAATTTTATCAAATCGGGTTGTTTTTTTATATTCTACGGAGTAGTCGCCGAAAAAGGAAAGCAGCTTAAGCCGGGAAATTATAGAATATCTCCGGCAATGAGTGTTCCCGAAATAATGGATATTATTGTTTCAGGCGGGGAGGATAGGTTAATAATTATCGAAGGGTGGAATTTAAGAGATATTGCCGATTTTTTGGAGAGAGAGGGGTATGCAACGAGGGAAGAATTTTTCTCCCTTGTTGGGAGTCCTCCTTTTTACAAAGGAGGAGAATTAACAGATCATTTTCCACAAGAAATTGAATCGGGTGTCGGGGCATTAAGCCAAATGCCTCGAGATCTACCGGCGGAAGGGTTTCTTTTCCCGGATACGTATTTCATCTCTCCTGGAACGCCGATAGAAGAGATAGTTTTGGCTTTTCTTTACAATTTTGATAGGAAAATTAATAACGATATTAAAAAGAAGATAGATGAGAGCGAATTTTCTTTATTTGAAATAATTACCATTGCATCACTTATTGAGAAGGAAGTAATTTCTTTTGATGATAAGCGAACCGTATCGGGAATTATTCAAAAAAGACTTCAGAAGGAGATGCGCCTGCAAATTGACGCAACAATAGTATATCTTACGGGGAGAAGATCCGTTAAAATTCCGATAAAGGAAACAAGAATCGATTCGCCGTATAACACTTATCTTTATGAGGGGTTGCCAGCAGGTCCGATATGTAATCCCGGAATGGAGAGCATTGAGGCGGCTCTTTTGCCCAAAGAGACCGACTATCTTTATTACTTATCTAAACCTACGGGAGAAACTGTTTTCAGTAGGGATTTTAATGAACATATTGAGGCTAAAAATAAGTATTTAAGACAATAAAAAAAGCAACAATGCTTTTTACTGTTGTTGAACAAACAAAACAAAGATGAATTTGCCAACAGGCTAAGATTATGAGTAAAAAAATTTTAATATTAATCGCTTTCAAAAATTTTCGGGACGAAGAATATTTTATTCCCAAGCGTATTTTTGAAGATAACGGTTTTATTGTAAAAACGGTAAGTACGGAAAAAGGAACGGCGGTCGGTGCGTATGGAGGAGAAGTGGAGGTTGACTTCGATCTTAGAGAAGTTAATCTTAAAGACTCCGATGCTATTTTGCTTGTTGGAGGTGGGGGAGCTCTGAAGTATTTGGATAGCGAAGAGGTTTACGGAATTGTTAGGGATGCGTACAGAAAAAAGCTGTTGGTTGGAGCCATATGTATCGCTCCGGTAATACTTGCTAAAGCGGGGATATTGGAGAACAAAAAAGCAACGGTTTGGACAGCTTCAATGGATAAGTCTCCGCTGAAGATGCTGGGAGAAAGCGGTGCTGTTTACGAAAAGGAAGATGTGGTTTGTGATGGTAATATTGTTACCGCAAACGGGCCGGAAGCGGCAGGAGAATTTGCCAACAAAATTACAGCTTTTTTAAAGAAAGAAGAATGAAGATTGTAGATTGGAGAAGCATTGTTTATAATTGCCGTGTCATCTCTTTGTCATTCCCGCATCCTCTCTTTGTCATTCCCGACTTGATCGGGAATCCAGAGATAAAGGGGACTGTTTCAGCCTCCTTTTGCGTTAGAAAACGGTATCATTTCAGCCTCATCTTGCATTGTACAACACTGAGATTTGACAAAAATACAGAAATATATATAATTACTCCGTAAAACATACATTACCAAATCCGCAGACAGTGGGTTGTGCCCTGGAGGCGCATAAAATGTCCCGCCGAGGAAATTAAAGCTTTTGTTTTCTTTACCTTGTCTGCGTTTTCGCAGATTTTTTTATATCCGGCAGCGGTAAATTACCAACTTACCTCTAAACATATTTTTCGACCCGGGGGTAAAAAATTAGTTAAAAAATAACTTTGTACTGTATAATAAATTTTGAATTAAATTTTTACCACAGAGTATGACAACAATAACAAAAGAAAAGAAACAAGAAATAATAGAGAATCTCCGCAAAGATCTTAAAGAGCAAAACGGATTGTTTTTTGTTAACTTCAAGGGAGTTGTGGGAAATGATTTTAAAGAATTAAGAGGTACTCTTAAGAAGTGTGGTGCAAAAATGATTGTTGCTCGAAAGACATTGGTAAAGCTTGCTTTTGAAAAAGAAAAGATTGATTTTGATCCGCTTCTTCTGGATGGGGAAGTCGGCTTTGTTTTTAGCTTTGAAGATGGCGTGAAAACCGCTAAAGCCGTTGATAAGTTCGATAAGGAAGAAAAGGTGGCTATACTTGGAGGCATTTATGAGGGCAAGGTATTGACTTCAGGGGAGGTAAAAGAAATTGCTACGCTTCCAACGAGAGAAGAGCTTTATTCGCAATTATTGGGAACGCTGTCTGCTCCTGTGTCGGGCTTTATGCAGGTATTACAGGGGAATACAAGAGAGCTGTTAACCGTTTTATCAAAAGCAAAAGCATAATTCATTGATTCACAATAACATCGAAGGACATTATTATTAGCCTTATAAATTAACTAAACATTATGAGTGAAGAAAAAAAAGAAGAAAAAAAAGTTGAAGTTCCAAAGAAGTTCGAAGATATTGTTAAGAGCATAGAAGGCCTCACAGTTTTAGAGCTTTCCGAACTGGTAAAAATTCTAGAAGAAAAATTTGGAGTTTCGGCTTCCGCTCCGGTTGCCGCCGCTCCAGTAGCTGGCGCCGCTCCGGCAGCTGGTGGCGAGGCTACTGAGGAAAAAACCGAGTATACAGTTGAGCTTAAAGGGGCAGGGGATAAAAAAATAGAAGTGATTAAGGCAGTAAGAACAGTTACGGAAAAGGGATTGAAAGAAGCAAAAGACTTAGTAGATGCGGTAGCCGAAGGGCCACAAGTTATTAAAGAAGGAGTTCCTGCGGAGGAAGCAAAAGAGGCGGAAAAAATTCTTAAAGAAGCAGGAGCTACGGTGGAACTAAAATAAAATTACTAAAAGTCAATAGAATATATCTCCTTACCAATAAGGAGATATATTTTTTTTTGGTCACCCGTAATTGTGATGTCTCTAAGCTTTAGAATGTCATCATGGAACAACTGTTTAATGACATTGCCGTCTTTGTTTAAAATGATAACCCTTTTTTGCTTTGAATCGGTAAGGAAGAGAGGGTCTTCCGGCGATGTATGGATTTTGCTAGCGGTTGTCAGTGAAGGGAATGTAAATACGGAAACTTTCTCTATTTTTTCTCCTTCGTGATAACGATATATCTCATTTTCACCGGTAAGGACGAATATTGATCCGTCAATTGCAATAGATAAAGCTCCTTTCGTGGGGCTTTCTTCTTCGCCTAGCCACGGCAAAGGCTCTTTGTCAGTATAACGGATGATGTTCCCTTCGGATGTTAAAAAGTAGGGCCTTCCCAAAAAAGAAGAAAGAGAGACAAAGCTTTCCCCCTGAGGAATATTGATTTCCTTACTAGTCACGGTTTCGTTTTCAATGAAAATAAGTTTATCTGGTGGAGAGAAGAGAATTATTTTACCCGAAGAAAACGAGGCAAGGGCAATCTCATTTTCAGTTGGAAGATTGTAGGGGGTCTGTTTTCCGGTCTCAGGATCCAGGAGGACCATTACAGAAGACCGGTCGGAAAAGAGATATAGCTTGTTGTCCTTGCTGATTATTTTGTCGGGATTTATCTCCTCGACTTCTCCCAAAAAAAGCATCTCTTCTATCTCTTCGCTTGAAGTGTGTTTGAAAAGAGTTTCTTTTAGGGAGTGGTGCGCTTTTTCTATTTCTTCTTCAAATTGTGTTCTTTCTTTTCCCATTATTTCCAAATCCGAAAGAGCTTCTTCTAAAAGAAGGAGATTATTCTCTGACTTTCCTTGTAATATTTTTTCTTCTATAATTGATAATTTTTCCAACTGCCTACCTCTTCTGATGTTGTTTTCTATACCTATAACCAAGCTTCCCAACACAATAACTCCCACAAGGAGCAAAGGAAGGGCGAAGGATTTTCTCTTTAGAGAGACATTCTTTATCTTAAGGGAGGGAGCAACTCTAATCGTGGGTGGTTTAAGATTTAAAGAAGGTCTTTTTATTTTAGCTAGGCCCGATACGGAAGAGACGGACCTTAAAAATAATTTTTTAAATGAGAACTTCTTCTTTCTTTTTTTGGAAACTATGCGTCTCTCTCCCTCTTTAAGGGAGGGAGTATGGTCTATTATCAGGGCAACTCCGGAGATTTGCGGAAACTTTTCTTTTTGGACAACAGAGATTCTTTCTAAAACAGCTTCTTCTACCGCTCCTTGTGACAGATCCCCGATGATTTTTCCCTTTTTAAAAAAATTATATATCTCGGAGGTAGTAATTATTAACTTGTCTTTTTTCTTCATTTTTCCGGAAACCATGTTGCAAAAGAGATTAGAGCCGGTGTTTTCCAGCTCTTCGCCGATGTCGTTTGTTTTTTCGTCACTTACGAGAACAACCTTGGTTTGGCCGATTTTTGCCAGGTAAATCGAAAAGTTTTTTGAAGCCAGAAGGGCAATGTCCGATTTTCCTCCATAACCTCTTTCGCGAATGAAGGAGTTCACTTCCTTTAGTGTTTCTTTTAATGCCTGTTCCGGAGAGAAGGATGTTTCTCTATAATAAGACTCCCTTGCAATGTGAAAAAGGTTTTGAAGAAAAGAAAAGCTTTTCTTTTCGGGACCGGGCACTTCTCCTATCATATGGAGCCGCCCCAACTTTCCTTCATAAGCATCTTTTGGCTTATGTTGAAAGCTTTCCGATATCTTTGTTTCGTCATTAGGATTGAAATGGAGTTCAAAGACTTGCATGTTCTTATTATAAGTATTTTCTGAAAAATAGGCAATTATATCTCAATTTGTTGAAAAAAAATCTTTTTCCACTATAATTACGGCATTATGAAAAGAACTACTATAAGAGAAATAGCCAAAAGTAAAAGTGGAGATGTTTTGATAAAAGGAAGGGTTTTGAATATAAGGAACTTAGGAAAAGTTATCTTTCTTCTTATTCAGGATTATACGGGATCGGTCCAAACTGTTTTCGAAAGTGATGTGGATGTAAGTATTGGAGATATTGTGGAAATTTACGGAAAAGCAAAAGAAGATTCCCGAGCTAAGAACGGAATCGAGATTCAGGGAGAAAAGATAGAGGTTATTGTGGGGGTTACCAAGGAGATGCCGTTTGATTTGGCGAAAAATGAACTAAACCTAAATCTGACGACACTTTTAGACAAGCGGACTCTTTCTTTAAGACACCCGAAAGTTCAGGCAATATTTAAATTACAGGGACTTTTATTAAAGGGGTATGCACAAGCAATGCGCGAAAGAGGTTTTACGGAAATAAAGACTCCAAAAATACTCGGGGCCGCGACAGAAGGAGGAAGCAATTTCTTTGAGGTTAACTATTTTGAAAAAAAAGCAACTCTTGCACAGAGCCCTCAATTTTATAAGCAGCTAATGGTGGGGGTTTTTGAAAGAGTTTTTGAAATAGGGCCTGTTTTTCGCGCAGAACCTCACTTTACTACGAGACATGTTAACGAATATATCAGTATGGATGCAGAGTTTGGCTTTATCGAAAACTTCTATGACGTTGCGGATGTTTTAAATAAGATTATTAAGGAGGTGTTTGAACTGATTAATGAAGAGGGGGGAGAGTACTTGAATGATTATAACGTAGAAAAACCGGAAGTTCCGGAGAAAATACCTTTTTTAAAACTCTCGGAGGCAAAGGAAATTATCAAAGAGAAATATGATTATACGGTTCCGGAGGGTACAGACATAGATCCTCAGGGAGAAAGACTGACAGGAAAGTACGCGAAAGAGAAATTTGGTTCTGACTTTGTTTTTGTGACTCATTATCCATGGGAGGACAGACCATTCTATACTATGCCATGTAGTGAGAATGAGGGAGAAACTTGCGGTTTTGATTTGCTCTACAAGGGGTTGGAAATCGCCACGGGAGGACAAAGAATCCACGATTATCAGCAACTCATAGATAATATGAAGAAGAAAAAATTGGCTCCGGAGGGAATGGAGTTTTATCTGGATATTTTTAATTACGGAATTCCTCCTCATGGAGGATGGGGGATGGGAGCGGAAAGAATTATTCAGCAAATGTTAAATTTAAAGAGCATTAAAGAGGCGGTGCTTTTCCCACGCGATGTAAAAAGAATCTCTCCTTAATAGAAAAATTAAAAGTAAAATTATTTAAAAGATCGCAGATACATGCGGTTTTTTTATCGAAAAAGATTTAGGGAGAAGAGGGTCGCCAAAGATTGAACCATAAAGAAAAAAGAAGAAGGAGATTAAAGTGAATGAGAAGTAATAAAAACCCCGCCTTTCCGGCGGGGTTTTTAAAAGCAATAACGTTTAAATCACTAGACCTCATCTCCTCCTTCATCTCCTCCTTCATCTCCTCCTCCTTCGTCATCGCCAAGATCTTCGTCGTCATCATCCCAATCCAAATCATCGTCATCTAGATCTAAATCATCGTCTATGTCCTCGTCTCCCAAGTCATCATCGTCTCCCAGGTCATCATCATCCAAGCCCAAGTCATCATCTTCGAGGCCATCATCCATTGCAACAATTTTTTTGTTAATGTCTTCTTGATTTGAAAAAAACATATTTTGTCCTTTCTTTTAAGAAGAAAGTCGTTAATTTTAACTCGTCACGCTGTTAGCACAGCGTACCGACCTTTTTACTAGCAACATTATAGTTTTAAAGTATATGTTGTCAACCCCGAAAGAGAGCGTGTTATCTGTTCTTAAAGAGGGGAGCATTTTCGTTCCATATATTTTTTTAAAGGGGTGGTTTCTTTTATTTTTTTTCTTTGTTGTTATAATGTATACATGTGGCAAATATCGGAAAAAAGGGGGATATTTTCTTTATGGTTTTTGTGGCACTATCTTATTGCTCTGAGAGAAATTTATTTGGGGTGGAAAGATATTTTTCTTTTTGTTTTAAACTATTTTTCAATTTCTTTTTTATTAAAAACGATATTTTCTCCATGGAGAAGATATAGATTTTCATTTAGAGGCGGGTTTGACATTGGTAAGGTTGCAGAGGTAGTCGTTTTTAATGTTTTTTCCCGTGCTCTCGGAATGGCGGTACGAACAGCGGTTATTCTTATGGGTATAATAACAGCAATTTTGGTTATTATTTTTGGGGTGTTTATTATTTTAATGTGGGTGCTTCTTCCGGTGGCTGTAATTTTCGGGTTATTTTTTTCCTTGCAATGTTTAATTTTCAACTAAAAAAAACGGCAGTTCGCAGGGCTTTGCTTTTGAATAAGATTATTTTCTTTCGCAGAGCAGACATTCTTTTCGGAATATGTTTGCTGGCCTCTCTGACATTTCTCTCTCTTTTTATTTTAAAGGATTATTTTTATACAGAGATAAATTTTTTGGGATGGTCGGGCTTGTTCTTTGTGTCCTCTCTGCTCTTTGCGGAAATGGATTTATTCTTTAAGAATTCAGTTAAGAATCCTAAGATTTTGATCAGTCTCCAGGAAGCCGTCTCAAGCATGGAGAAGATTAATATTGCCGAGTTGTTGCACTTCGATGCGGCCCGGATTGTTGAAAAAGCGGAAAATATGGGCGGAGTGGACTCTTACCTGTTACTATATTTTTTGCTTAAAGAAGCAAGAGAAATGGATTTTGTTTTTTATCGCCTTCTAATAGATAAAGAGCACGCTGTTCGTGAAATAGAAGGGTTGTTTGAACAAAGGGGTAGAGTTGCTGGTGGAGGGTATGCAGACTGCTTTGTAGATACCATGAAGGACGCTCTCGTTATTGCAAAGACGCGAGGCGGTGAAAGAATTACAAATGAAGACATTTTTGTAGCTCTTAGCGAGCATAACCGTTATTTACAAGGAATTCTTTACAGGAACGGTCTTAAAAAGAAAGAGGTTTTGGAGCTTGTCTCCTGGCAAAGAAGAATAAAAGAGAAGGAAAATCCGTGGAGTTATAGAAATCTCATTAAGAAGGGGAGAATTGGAACGGAATGGGCCTCCGGCCACACGCCGTTTATTGACAATTTTGCGATTGATTGGACAAAAGCGATGAAGTTTGCCGGCTTTCCTGAAACTGTTGGTCATGACGAAGAAGGAGATTCTTTAGAGAGAGTGCTTTCGAGAAATGAAATGAACAGTCTTGTTTTAGTGGGTAAACCGGGCTCGGGAAGAAAAAGTATAATTCAAAAAATCATAAAGAAAAGTTTTTTGGGAGAAAGTCTTTCAGAAGTAAATTATCATAGATTTTTGGAATTGGATCTTCCCGCTCTATTGGCCTATGCACAAGGATTTGAACAGACGGAAAAGATGCTTGATGAAATATTTAAAGAAGCGACAAAAGCGGGAAATATAATTTTAATCATTAATAATTTTCATAATTTTGTGGGGGGAGAGCAAAGGCCCGGAACGGTTGATATTTCCGGAATATTATCATCTTATCTTCATATTTCCGAGTTTAGAGTTATCGGCATAACAAGTTATGCGGGATTCCATCAGTACATAGAAGCAAACCCTTCAGTACTTTCTTTACTTGAAAAGATTGAAGTCAAAGAAGCGACCGAAGAAGACACACTCATTCTCCTTGAAAAGAAGGCTGTTTTTTTGGAAGGGAAATACCGAAAGTTGATATCATTTGCTGCTCTTAAAAAAATAATATCTGTTTCTGCACGTTATATTAGAGATGTCCCTTTTCCGGAGAAGGCATTGGACTTGCTGGAAGAGTCTGTTGTTTATGTTGACCAACAAAAGAAGGGGATTCTGCTCCCTGAACATGTCGAAAAAATTGTCTCCGAAAAAACGGAGGTCCCTGTTGGAGAGATAGATGCGAAAGAAAAAGACATTCTCCTAAACATGGAGAAGCTTATTCACGAAAGAATGGTTAATCAGAAAGAGGCGGTGAAAGCTGTTTCTTATGCCCTCCGACGCTCGAGAGCGGATGTTGATACGCGCAGTGGTCTTATAGGAAGCTTTCTCTTCTTGGGGCCAACCGGGGTTGGTAAAACAGAAATGGCGAGAGCAATTGCCGCGATTTATTTTGGAACGGAGAAAAGAGTAAACCGCATTGATATGTCTGAATTTCAAAATATTTCAGATGTTTCTCGTCTTATCGGTTCTTCACAAGAAGACGGGCTTCTTACATCAGGGGTGAGAGAAGATCCTTTTTCCTTGATACTCTTAGATGAGATTGAAAAAGCCCATCCCGACATTTTAAGTCTTTTTTTGCAAGTATTAGACGAAGGTCATATTACCGATGGCAAGGGAAGACAAGTTGACTTCCGAAATACGATGTTAATTGCCACAAGTAACGCGGGATATCAGACTATTCTTGAATCTGTAGAGAAGAAAGAGGAGTGGGAGGGGTTAAAAAACAAAGTTCTTAAAAATCTTTTCAATAAAGGAACTTTTAGGCCGGAATTTGTCAACCGTTTTGACGAAGTGGTTCTTTTTAATCCGCTTTCCAAAGAAGATCTTATTACCATTGCCGGATTTCAACTTGAAAAACTGGCAGAAAAATTGAAAGAAAAAGATATAGAATTTAAAGTAACGAAAAAACTTCAGGAGAGAATAGTGGAAATGAGCTATGATCCGGTTTTTGGAGCAAGAGAAATGCAAAGAGCAATACAAAATAATATCGGAGATGTTTTATCATCCGCAATTCTAAGGGGCGAGCTAAACAGGGGAGAGTCATTTTCAATCAAAGCGGAAGATTTCTCAATACTAAAAGAATAAAGATTTTCTCTCTCAAGAGGTAGGGCTGTACAGGAACAAATTCTGTACAGTTTTTTTATTGTGGATAAACGGGGTTGACAAGTTTCGAAATGTGGAATAATATGGAAGCACGTGGTAGGGTTGTGGAAAAAAGTGGGGAAAACCCTCATTCTTTGGGGAAAACGAACCACATTATGAAGTAAAACAGGAAGCTTACATGTTTATAGGGGAATACACATATAAAATAGATGATAAGAAAAGGCTAGCTGTTCCTTCAAAGTTTCGCGGTACTTTAAAAAATAAAGCGGTAATCACTCGAGGGCTTGATCGTTGCCTTTTTCTTTTTTCCATGGAGGAGTGGCAGAAGATTGCGGAAAAGATAAGCCAATTACCGTTTGGACAACACGATAATAGGGGGTTTTCCAGAATTATGCTTTCTGGGGCAATGGAAGTGGAATTTGATTCTTTGGGAAGAATTCTTGTTCCCGATTATTTAAAAAAATATGCATCTTTAAAAAAAGAAACGGTAATTGCCGGACTTTATAACCGTATTGAGATTTGGGATAAGAAGAAATGGGAAAGTTATAAAGATAAGACAGAAGAAGAACTTGGAAATATTGCCGAAAGACTTAAAGAGTTTGGAGTGTAGTGAAGGGCTGAGGAGAACGCTTGCGTAAAAAGGTAATTTAAATTTTTGTTTTGATGTTTGGCACAATTTTATGCATGTACCTGTTTTAAAGAAAGAAGCGTTGCACTTTTTAAATCCGCAAAAAGATGAACATTTTGTTGATTGTACCGCCGGTTTCGGAGGACACGCGTTTTCTATATTAGAGAATAACGGACCCTTGGGAAAAGTACTGGCAATGGAATGGGATGAAGAAATATATAACTTTCTAAAAGAGAAGGAGACGGAGAGATTTATTCCCATCAACGAATCTTATACACGAATTAAGGAGGTTGTAGAGGAAAAAAGTTTTTTTCCTGTTTCCGGAGTTTTGTTTGATCTTGGTTTTTCCAGTTTTCATGTTGATGGTAGCGGAAGAGGGTTTTCTTTTATGCGAAAGGAACCACTTGATATGAGGTACAACAAAGAAAACCCACTTACTGCACACCAAATTGTGAACAATTATAAAGAGAAAGATATCTTCTATCTTTTGAAGAAATGGGGAGATGAAGATTATGCCGGTAAAATCGCGAGACGAATAGTTTCCAGAAGGGAAGAAGGGCCGATAGAGACAACAGCCGATCTTGCAAAGATTATTGAAGAAGTGATTCCCAAAAAGCACCAAGAAAGACAAAAAATAAATAGCGCGACAAAAACTTTTCAGGCGTTGAGAATTGCCGTAAATGGAGAGCTTTTGGGGCTTGAAGCCGCTTTACCAGAAGCTTTAGAGATTTTAAAGAAAGGAGGAAGAATGGTTATTATCTGCTTTCATGAGGGTGAAGAGAGAACAATCCGCCGATTTTTTCAATCCTCCGAAGTGAAGCTT
The DNA here is from genome assembly GCA_003559635.1 of Candidatus Nealsoniibacteriota bacterium. Classification (GTDB taxonomy): domain Bacteria; phylum Patescibacteriota; class Minisyncoccia; order Minisyncoccales; family PWPS01; genus PWHW01. Next base: position 18,397 of record PWKU01000035.1, read on the forward strand.
CTTACACAAAAGCCAATTATTCCAACAAAAGAAGAGATTAATAAAAATATTCGTTCAAGGTCGGCCAAATTATACGCAGTATTAAAAAAATAAAGAAATGAAGGTTTTTTGCAAAATTTCTTATATCGCATGTATTTTTCTAATAGGTGTACTTACTTTTTCTTGTATTTTCCAGATAGTAAACATTACTCACGAAAGATATTTCGTGCACGTAAATCAGGAAAAAATAAATACACTCTCTAGAGAAAATCGCTTTGAACTTCATGAAACAAAGAAAGTTTTTTCTTTGAGAGAAGTGGAAGAGGCGGCTCGTGATATGAATTTTATTGACGAAGGAGCTGTCACTTATCTGAGAGTTCCCGCAACCGAGGTCGTGGTTAGATAACTCTATTGAAAAAATGTGTGATAAGAGGCTATGGGTTATTTTTTGTTTTGCTGTTGTTATAACGGGTGTCTTATCTTGGCGCCTTTTTTGCTTACAAGTTTTAGAAGGGGGAGCGTGGAGAGCACAAGCACAAGGGCAACAAAATTTTTTTGAGAGAACTCAGGGAGATAGAGGAGATATTTACTTAAATAGTATTAATGGGGCTCCTGTTTTGGTTGCGACTAATAAAAAAGTTTATCATGCATACATTTCTCCCAGAGAGTTGGCTGGAGAAGATAAAGAAAGTTTGGTTTTTTCTTTCTCGGAGGTGTTGGGCGTTGAGGACGAACTAATAAAAGAAAGAATAGAAAAAAACAGCGCTTTTGAAATACTCAAAAAAAACCTTTCATCGGAGGAGGTTGAAAAAGTAAAGGAAATTCCCGGAATTCATCTACAGAGGGATGTTGTTCGCAACTATCCCGAAGGAAGTTTAGCTTCACACATTATCGGGTTTGTCGGTGGGGAGGGGAGTGGTCAGTATGGAGTGGAGCAGTTCTATGAGAGTAAAATTTCTGGGAGAATGGGGATAAGAGAAGGATTAAAGAGTGGATGGGGATTTTTTATTACTCACGACTCTACTCAAAAAGGCGAAGATGTTTTTTTAACAATTGATTACAATATTCAGCATTTTACAGAAAGAGCACTGGAAGAAGCCGTTAAAAGAGTTAATGCGGTCGGAGGAAGTGTTTTGGTTGGTGATCCTAACACTGGAGAGATTCTGGCAATAGCAAACTATCCCGACTTTGATCCCAATAATTATTCTAATGTATATGATAGTGATTTTAGTGTTTTTAGGAATAAAGCTATACAAGAAACATTTGAGCCCGGTTCTGTTTTTAAGCCGATTACAATGGTTGCCGCTTTGGACAAGGGGGTGGTTAAGCCTGATGATGAATTTTATGATAGTGGGGAAAGAAGAATACATGGCCGTGTTATACGAAACTATGATAGAAGATCATATGGAACGGTTACGATGACGGAGATACTGGAAAGGTCTATCAATACGGGGATAGTATATGTTAAGGATCAAGCAGGGAATGATGTATTTCTGGAGTATTTACAAAAATTCGGACTTTTTGAAAAAACAGATATTGATCTTCATGGAGAGGTCCATTCGTCAAATAAAAGCTTTTTAGAGGGGCACGATATAAATTATGCGACGGCTTCTTATGGACAAGGAATAGAAACTAACATGGCACAACTTTTTAAGGCGTTTGCGGTTCTTGCAAACGGAGGAACGCTGGTAGACCCCCATGTTATTAGAAAAGAAGATCAAGGCGACTACGAGCTACCGAGAAAAAGAGTAATTTCACCGATGGCGGCAACATTGGTTACAGAGATGATGGTCAGCACTATTGAACATGGTTTTGGAAGTACGGCGAAGATTCCTGGTTATCATATAGCTGGGAAAACCGGAACCGCCCAAGTTACATGGTCAAAACTAGGCCTTCCGGGAAAAGGGTATTCGGATAGAACAGTACAGGCTTTTATTGGGTACGCACCGGCCTTTGATCCACAGTTTGTGATTTTGGTTAAATTGGATCAACCCCAAACAAGGTCTGCCGAAGTATCTGCGGCACCAGTTTTTAAAGAAATTGCGGAATATATTTTAGAATATAAAAAAATTCCTCATGATTATGATTCGTCTGATAAATAAAAAGCAATGTTGAAACAGCTATTAAAAAATAAGAAAGTTATTTTTATTATCGGCGATAGGAAAGAGGAGGCTGCCTATTTTGCGCGGCAGATACTTAAAGAAAAGTTTTCGGTTTTTTACAAGGAGAGACTACCAGGAACCCTTGATGTCTTCTCGATAGCTACCAAGGATATTATTCTTTTAAAAGAGAGCAAAGAAGATAGCCATCGGAAGATAAAGAAATTTCTTGAAGATCTTCCAGATTGTACAATTGTGATAACAGAAACAAAAAGAAAAGCGAAAGTGAGAAAAATACTTCAAGGATCACTAGAGGACCTGACATTAATTTTAGATTTTTCGATTGCTAAAAAAATAAAAAAGAAGAAGAAAAAGAAGGTACTTACTTTTGGAATTAATAAGAAAAGAGCGCATTTTTGCATTACGGATATTTACCAGAAAGAAAGGGAGACAAACTTTAAAATAAATTATGAAGGAAACACAATACCGTTCTGGATTCAGGAAAAGTTAAAAAGCAAAGAAATTTACGGAGTTCTCCCCGCACTTTCTCTTGCAAAACTATTTAAATTAAATTTAGCGGATGTTTCCTATAAGATTAAAGAAGAGCTTCTCTCCTTTACTCAAAAGTAAAATTTTGCTAGTCTTTCTCAATGTGGTAAAATTCTTTGGCTTTTTCTTTTATGTACGGAGAAAGAGTATTTTTTTTGCTATTAGAGTAAGGCCCCATCGTCTAGTGGCTTAGGACGCCGGGTTCTCAGTCCGGTAACACGGGTTCAAATCCCGTTGGGGTCACCATTTATTCGCCGCTTTATGAAAATATATTTTGAAGTTAGCCGGAGCTTACTGGTTAGTCTTTGTGAGCTTTTAGTCCTTAAAATATAAAATAGAAAATTAGATGAAGGTACTATACGGGATATCTATTCTTGCGGGAACTATAATCGGTGCCGGACTTTTTTCGTTGCCCTATATTACTTCGGTAGTCGGAATATGGATTATGATTGGCTACATAGGTTTTATTGGTGCAATTTCAATTGTAATACACTATTTTTTAGGGGAGGTTTGTTTGAAAACTCCTGATTTTCTGCGTTTACCCGGATTTGCGAAGCATCATCTTGGAAAGAATGCGCAAAAGATTGCCTATATCTCGGGAATAACGGGAATGCTGGGAGCTGTTTTGGCCTATCTCATACTTGGTGGAGAATTTTTAACGAGTCTTCTTTCTCCTTCTTTTGGAGGAGATGTTGTTCATTATACGACACTTTATTTTTTTGTTTCTTGTATTTTTATCTATTCCGGAATTAAAGCCATATCGAAAGTGGAATTTTGGGGGATTATTATTTTCGTCGCTTTACTGCTACTAACCTTTGTACGTGGATTTGGAGAGATAACAATAGAAAACATCCTTTTTGTAAGAGAAGGCAGGCTTGACCTTTTTCTCCCGTATGGAGCGCTTCTTTTTGCTCTGTGGGGTGGAGCACTTATTCCCGAAATTGAAGAGACATTATCCTTGGGCAAAGAGAGGAAAAAACTCTTGAAGATTATCCCCGCCGGAATCATTATTTCTCTTTTGATTTCACTTTTTTTTATTGTTACGATAATCGGCATAACAGGTGAAAACACCACCAGAGAAGCCCTTGTCGGATTAGGTGATCATTTAGGGGGCGGAATAGCTTCCTTGATGCTGGTCTTTGGGCTGCTTGTTATCTTTACATCACTTATTACCATTGGGCTCACGGTAAAAAAAATTCTTTGGTACGATTTAAAAGTTCCGGAGAGGTTATCATGGGCCATTACGTGTTTTGTTCCGTTCTTTCTTTTCCTACTGGGAGTGAAGGATTTTATTATGGTTATCGGAGTGGTGGGAGCTACGATGATTGCTATTGATGCTATACTGATCTTATTAATGTACGAAAAGATAAAAACGAAGAAGATAAGGCTTATTACCTACCCTTTAATTATTATTTTTTTACTAGGTATTATTTACGAAGTTATTTATTTTCTTAGATAATGTTTTTCAATATTGTCATATTCTTGGTGTCTTGCTTTCTGATTATTTTTTCCAGCAGAGCAATTATTGACGCTTTGTACCGCCTTACATGCCGATTAGGGTGGAAAGAATTTATCGTTGCCTTCTTTGCCGCATCAGTAGGAGCCGTTTTGCCGGAACTTTTTATCGGGACAAGAGCGGCACTAGCCGGAGTTCCCGAACTTGCTCTTGGAAGTATTATAGGGCAAAATATTATTTTATTTACATTGTCCATCGCAATTTGCACCTTTATACTTAAAGAAATTATTGTTGAGAGCAGAACCGTACGGGCGGCGGCGACATTTGCACTTGTTTCGGTGATACTTCCATTTATTCTTTTATGGGACGGAACTCTGGACAGAGCAGATGGAGTTCTTCTTATATGTGCTTGTTTTTTATATGTTTTCTGGCTTTTTTCAAAAGGAGACCACTTCATATTACCGAAGGAGGCACAAAAGAAAACACAAAACCCGCAGAGCTCGATTTTTAAAGATGTGGCGATTGTCTTTTTGGGATTTCTTTTCGTTGTACTTAGTGCGGAGGGGATAATTTACGCCGCAGAAAATATTAGTCTTCATCTGGGCATTTCTCTTGCGTTTTTTGGTCTTTTTGTTATTAGTATGGGAGTTGCTCTTCCTGAAACGTTTTTCTCAATTACTCTTGCGACTAAGGGGCACTCGTGGATGATTCTAGGAGGAATTCTCGGAGCGATATCTCTTTCTTCAACACTTGTTTTGGGAATAGTTTCAATAATACATCCAATTGAGGTTGTTGATTTTTCATCTTTGCGTGTTGCGCAATTTTTCTTGATTTCCGGTGGATTTTTCCTTCTTCTTTTTGTAAGGACAAGCAATAAAATTACCAAGAGGGAGGCATGGTTTCTTTTGGGAGTATATCTTCTTTTTCTTCTATATGAGTTTGTTATTCTTTAATAGAGAAAGAACTCACAATACGCGTTGCAGGGTCTGACCCTGCAACGCTTTTTATTTCTCCCTGACTTGAATTTTTTGCCCGTCGGTGTTATTATACGGGGGTATTATGGATGTTTTGTTTGGTATTATAATAATCTGTGTTCTTTTTCTTATCTTACTTTCTATTCGCAAAGCGAATTTGGATGTGGAACGCAGGTTAACGGACGTAATAACCAAAGAGCTAAAAGAGATACGAGGGAATGTAGATACTTCCTCGCGAGGGATAAACGAGCAAGTTTCCAGCTTTATCAAAGAAACAGCTAACATCAAAGAAAAGATGGAGACAATGCAAAGCGTGGTAAAGGACATTTCTTCTTTTCAAGAGTTTTTCCGTTCGCCGAAAATAAGGGGGCAGTGGGGAGAGGCTAACTTAAAGCACCTTCTACATGAATATTTTCCAGAAGAGCTTTTTTCCGTGCAATATAAATTTTCTTCCGGTGAGACGGTAGATGCCGTACTAAAGCTTCCTGACAAAAAATTACTACCGATAGACTCCAAGTTTCCCTTTGATAATTTTAGAAAGATGATTGATTCCGATGGTGATGAAAGAGAAGTACTAAGGAAAAAATTCTTGGAAGATGTTAAGAAAAGAATTAAAGAAATATCTGATAAGTACGTCCTTCCTTCAGAAAATACAGTAGATTTCGGGGTAATGTATATTCCCGCCGAAGCGGTTTATTACGAAATAAATATGGCATCCGATGTTGATATTGCGGAGTTTGCCCGGTCAAAAAAGGTTATCCTGTCCTCTCCGAACACTTTTTATCTTACATTACGATCGATTGAGCAGTGGTTCAGGGATACGCAAATCAGCCGTGAGGCTCAAGATATTATGAAGCGCTTGTCGATAATAGAAAAGGACGGAAACAAACTTAACAACGAATTTCGAAAACTGGGAATACACTTGAAGAATGCAGGATCTGCTTACAAGCAATCAAAAAGAAGAGTGGCTTTGTTTGATAAAAGAGTTAAAGGTATTTTGAAAAGTAATAAAAAAAATAAAACATTAACCGCCCCGGAAAATAAAGAAAAATAACTTTCCAGTGGCAAAAAAATGATAGCAGTAATTAAAACGGGAGGAAAACAATATCTGGTTTCTCCGGGACAAAAAATAAAGATTGAAAAACTTGATGTCGGAGTAGGGGAAACAGTCGATTTCGAAAAAGTACTCCTTTCAGAGGATGAAAAAGGAGAGGTTATGCTTGGGACTCCTTATTTGGAAGATATAAAAGTTTCCGGGACAGTGCTACAAGCGGGACTTGGAGAAAAGAAGAAAGTTTTCAAATACAAGCCGAAGAAGAGATATAAGGTCAAAAAGGGACACCGACAACCCTATATGGAAGTGGAGATAAAGGAGATAAAGAAAGCAAAAGCAAAAAAGACGGAAGAGAAATAATTATTTTCTTCCTTTTAGGGCGTAGGAAAGAGTTTCTTCGTCAGCGTATTCTAGCTCACCACCCGTTGGTAGTCCTCTGCCAAGACGGGTGTTTTTTATTTTAAGAGAATTCAAAACACGGGTAAGGTAAATTGCGGTTGCCTCTCCCTCTGTGTTCTGGTTGGTGGCGATAATCACTTCTTTTACTTTTGGAAGATTGAATTTCTTGGGATTTTCTATTCTATCTTTTAGTTCTTTGACCCGAATTTTCTTAAAGTCTTCTTTCTTCAAGGGGGAAACCGTTCCTCCTAAAATAAAATATATTCCTTCGTACTCTTTGGTACTCTCAATGGAGAGGAGATCGGTTTCTTTTTCAACAACACATATCGTATCATGGCTTCTTCTTTTATCTTTACATACTGTACATAAAGAATCTTCTTAAAATAGAGCGAAAGCACAGCTTGCAATTCCTGACAGATTTTTTTAACTCTTTTAATCCGTCGATTAATTCGTCAATTTCTTCCTTCTTTGAATCTAGACAATGGAAAACAAACCTTGTTGCCGTGCGCGGACCGATAGTCGGGAAACGGGAGAAAAGGCGAATTAATTTTTCAATTGGAGCGGGGTACATTTAATGGGTTTTATCAATATCTCTAAAGGTAGCCGTATTTTGGTCGAAGTAAAGTTCTACTTTCCCTATAGGACCGTTTCTATGCTTAGCGACGAAAATATCGGCTACGTTTCTTCTTGCTGTGTCTTCCCTGTAATAATCTTCCCGATAAATAAACATTACAACATCGGCATCTTGCTCGATTGCGCCGGACTCGCGAAGATCCGCGAGTCGGGGAATTTGGGGAGTTCTCTGTTCGACGGCGCGGGAAAGTTGTGAAAGCGCGAGAACGGGAACATTAAGCTCTTTAGCAAGAGTCTTTAATTCGCGGGATATTTCCGTCATCTGTTGAACCATTGAATCGGAGTTGGTCCTTGGTCTAATAAGCTGGAGGTAATCAACAATAATTAACCCCAGTCCTTTTTCCGCTTGGAGCCTTCTTGCCATTGTTCTCATTTGCATAACGTTAAAAGAGACAGAATCGTCAATATAAATTGGCAGGTTGGAAAGCTTCTCAAATGATTCACGAATTTTTACAAAATCATTATCGTCTCCGGACTTTTTTAGATTTCCCGTTCGAAGTTTCCATAGATTTATCCCGGAAATATCGGAAATAAGACGATCGACAATCTGGTCAACAGACATTTCCAGGCTGAAAAGCCCAACAGGAATGTTATTTCCAGCCACACTTCTTGCTATATTTGAGGCAAGGGAGCTTTTTCCCATACTTGGTCTGGCCGCCAGCACCACAAGGTCGGATTTTTGAAGGCCGGAAAGAATATTGTCTAAATCCTTGAAGCCGGTAGCGACGCCTCTTGATTTACCTTCTTCCGTAGAAAGATGCTCGATTCTTTCAAAAGCCTCTTCGAGAGTGTCTCTTAGCAGTGAAAAATTTTTGCCGGAAGATTCCTGAGAAATACTGAATATTTTTTTCTCGGCTTCATCTAAAAGCATATCCACATCTCTTTCTTCGTCATATGCCGAAATACTTATTTCTTGCCCAAAGCCTATTAAATCCCGCAGAACTCTTTTTTTACAAATCATGTTTGCATAATCAGCCGCGTGGCTGGAAGTAGGGACGGAATTTACAAGGGATGTTAGATAACCCTTCCCACCTATCTCTTTTAAGAGTTTTCTTTCTTTAAGATGTGCAGAAACAGATAAAAGATCAATTGCTTCTCTTTTATTTAATAAAGAGATTATTGTTTCATATATATGGCAGTGAGATTTCTTATAAAAATCTCTCGGGCGCAAGAAATCCACAACCCTAAAAATCGCCTCAGGGTCAAGCATTAACGAGCCGAGAAGTGATTGCTCCGCCTCGATGTTTTGTGGTGGAACTTTTTCTGTATTTTGAGCGGTCATATTTTTTTTATTTTAAAACCTTCTTTTGTATCCTCGATTGAATATCCCTTGTCCTCTATTTTTTTTCTAATGTCATCAGCTTCTCCAAAATTTCCATTATTGCGGGCCGTTTCCCTCATTTTGGCAAGTTCTCTTATGTGGCTTTCCGTGTTTGCCTGATTTCCGGTTTCGGAACTTTCGAGATATTCTACAAGCCTTTCTTCCGGAGGAACAATTATAAAACCGAAAACTTTGTCGATGTTTTCTAAAAACTCATTGATTGTTTTTTTGTCAGAAGCACCAATCTTTGGATTTATTTCGGATATAAAAGAGAATAAAGAAGCAATGGCTACCGGAGTGTTAAAGTCGTCCTGAAGAGTTTCGTCGATTTTTTCCTTATATTTTACCACTGTTTCTTCTGTTTCTTTCTTTTTAGAAGGATTGTCCTGTGTCGCTTGATTTTCGAGAGAGCCGACAAATCGATCAATCTTTTTTAGTTCTTGGTATATTTGGTCGATGTTTTTCTCATTGTAATCAACAGGGGATCGGTAATGAGATTTTAAAGCTAAAAAACGCAAGATTCGGGGAGAATGTTTTTCAATAAAATCTCTGATGGTAACAAAATTATTAAGGGACTTACTCATTTTCTCTTTTTCAATAGTCAAAAAGCCAGTGTGCATCCAATATTTCACAAAAGGGCTTTTTCCGGACACCGCTTCCATCTGGGCGACTTCCGCCTCATGGTGGGGAAAAATTAAATCTCTTGCGCCTCCGTGAATATCATATTGTGCGCCGAAAAAGCTTTCTGCAATAGCGGTGTCTTCAATATGCCACCCCGGCCTGCCGTCTCCCCACGGGCTTTCCCATTTTGGTTCGCCTTCTTTGGAAAACTTCCACAAACAAAAGTCTCCCTTATTCTTCTTTTTTACGCTCTCGTCAATACGTGAAGTTCCGTCTTCCGCTTGCTCTATTGTTCTTCGGGAAAGCTTTCCGTAATCTTTAAATTTTGAAATATCGTAGTAAATGCCATCTTCAATAGTATAGGCAAAGCCGTTTTCAAGAAGTCTTTCCACTTGGCTGATAATTTCTTTGATATAATCTGTTGCTCTGGCATGTTTGGAAACACTGTCAACCTTTAAAAGACTCATATCTTTAAAATATTCCTCTTCAAATTTTTTCGTTAAGTCCGAGGGTTTTTCGCCCATTTCTGATGCGCGTTTGATAATTTTATCATCTATGTCGGTAATATTTTGTAAATAAAAAACATCAAAACCTTTCAAACGGAGATATTTTACAAAAGCGTCAAAAGAAACGTATGTTCTGGCATGGCCAATGTGTGAAAGATCATAGACGGTGGGGCCGCAGACAAAAAAATTGATTCTCTTGTCATCTCCCACTTCTAGAGAATCCTTACTTTTGGTCAGTGTATTATATATTTTCATTATACGCAGATTTTACCACACAGCAAAGAGCAATACAAATCCAAAAACTTTCCTTATATTTCTTTTTATAGTAGAATTACGAGCGTATGGTAGAGGAAATTATTGGAAAGATGTCTTTGATAGTGCCGTTTATCGGGGCGGAAGAACTTACTACAATGTTTCTTTCAATGACACCCGTTGTCGGCATAAGAGGCGCAATTCCGCTTGGTCTTTTTGTTTATGAAATGAACACCTATTCCGTTTATTTTTGGGCGGTGGTTGGAGAGTTTTTCCCTGTTTTTTTCATTCTGATGTTTTTGAAAGTTGTCTCTGATTGGCTTTCAAAGAACTTTAGTTTTATGAAAAAGTTTTTTGACTTTCTTTTTTCAAAAACAAGGGTAGAGTACAATGGAAGAGTGCAAAAATACGGACTTTTTGCTCTTTTTCTTTATACGGGAATTCCTTTGCCCTTTTCAGGAGCATGGACTGCCTCGTTGGTAACTTTTCTTTTTGGATTTTCACGGAAGAAGGCGATGATAGCAATTTTCTTCGGAGTTCTCCTTTCGGGAATAAATATTTTGCTTATCCTGGAAGCGGGAATCGCTTTAGAGAAATATCGCGGGCCGTTGACCGTTGTCGGAGTGGTCGCTCTTGCTTCCCTTATTTATTTCTTATATTATCGAAGAAACATAAAAACAAGTGCCAGGTAGTGAAAATTCGACAACCTGGTGGTTATAGCATAAAATTACTTAGTCCGCGTAAATTCAAAATATAAATTAACACCTTTAATTAAGTTTTTTGATTAACATTTTGCCAAGCAAAATGCAGTCGAATTTCTACTACATGGAATGTCTAATCTAGTATTATATCGTAAATACAGGCCTCAAAAGTTTTCGGAAGTTGTTGGACAAGAGCATGTTGTAACAACTCTTCTAAATGCGATAGCCGGTGGAAAGATTGCTCATGCCTATCTTTTTTGTGGCCCGAGAGGGTGCGGAAAAACAACCGTTGCAAGGCTTCTCGCGAAAGCCGCGAACTGCGAAAGAGATAATGGCCCGGAGCCGTGTAATAAGTGCGCTTCTTGTTTGGAAATAATGGAAAACAGGTCAATGGACATTATTGAGATAGACGCAGCCTCTCACAGAGGAATCGACGAAATAAGGGAGCTTCGCGAAGGAGTTCGTTTCGGCCCTTCCAAATCAAAATATAAGGTCTTTATTTTAGACGAGGCTCACCAGCTGACATCCGGAGCCGCGAACGCTCTTTTAAAAATGCTAGAGGAAGCTCCCTCACATGCTATTTTTATTTTGGCAACCACTGAACCTCAAAAAATGATACCGACAATTATCTCCCGTTGCCAGCGGTTTGATTTTCGGAAGATAACTGTTCCGGAGATGATAAAGCGCCTTGGGAAAATAGCAAAAAAAGAGAATGTGGAAATGGAGAAAGAAGTATTGGCAATGATTGCTTCAGCCTCGGGGGGAGCGCTGCGAGACGCCGAAAGTCTGCTGTCACAAATATTGTCTTTCGCTTCAGAAGGAAAGACGGTAAAAAGAGAGGATGTTAAGAGCTTTTTGGGAATAATTGAGAGAGAAATTATAGGGGATTTTGTGGAAAGCCTTTTAAAAGATAAGGCCGCTGATTCTCTGAAAATAATGGAAGACTCTTTTAATCAAGGCATCGGTCCGGAGGATTTTTATGAAAATGTGGTATTTTATCTGCGGGAGATGATGATTTTAAAAATCGTTTCTGGGAGAGAAGGAGAACGTGGGGCAGAACCGTTGATGAATTCTATGCTAACGAGGCTCACTACGGAAGAAATAGAAAGAGTGAAAGAACAGATAAAAGATATTTCCATAGAAGATATAAAGCAAATTGTTGATTTTTTTCTTCAAGCGGGGGAAAGAGTCAGGTTTTCTCCGATCCCGCAGCTTCCGCTGGAAGTTGCGGTAGCCGAAACTGTAGAAAATTTGAGAAAAAAGCAAAAATAAGCTATAATCCCCCACGCAATTGCAGGGTCTGACCCTGCAAGTTATTGCCGGGTCGTCTAATGGTAGGACGACGGTTTTTGGTACCGTTAGTCTAGGTTCGAGTCCTAGCCC
>PWKU01000001.1 GCA_003559635.1 Candidatus Nealsoniibacteriota bacterium
AAAATAAATTAATCCGTTAAATTTAAATCTTACATCTGAAATCATGAATAACAGCGAAAGGATATTCTTTATAATACTTTTTATCCTTATATTCCTTCTTTTTTTAGGTCTTCAAGAAGTTGTTTTTGCTTTTTGTTTAATTTTTTTGGAACCACTACGTCAATAATCACATAAAGATCTCCTTTTCCGTAGCCTGATAGCCTGGGAACCCCCTTTCCCGAAACACGAAAAGTCTTTCCAACATTTGTCCCTGAGGGAATTTTCAGAGATATCTTTTTGTCGGTTAAAAGTTCTATGTCTATTTTATCCCCAAGAGCTGCCTGAGAAAAATTCGCTTTTGTTCTATAGTAAAGATCATCCCCTTTTCTCTCAAAAGTAGTATTATTCTCAACAAAAATTTCAACCAGAAGATCACCCGCAGACGCACCCTTCTTGCCGGCATTTCCTTTTCCCTGTATGCGCAAGGTTTGTCCCGAATGAATTCCCGCGGGAATCGTGAATTTTACTTCTTGTTTTTCTTTTGTTCTACCTTCTCCACGACAGTCAGCACACTCCTTGTCTGGAACATTTCCTTCTCCAACACATTCCGGACACGTCGTAACCTGTGCAAAAGGGCCAATAGCCGTTCTAATCTTTCCACTCCCTTCGCAAGATGAGCATTTTTTCATCTTTGCATCAGGAGAATATCCTTTTCCGTCACATTTCGAACAACTCACTAATTTTTCAAAAGTAATCCTCCTCTCTTCATCTTCAAGAATCTTTTTAAGATTGGTGGTTACTCTTATTGCGATATCTTCTCCTCTTCTTTGTGTTCTTCGCTTCCCCCCCCTTGAAAACCCAAAGAACTCCTCAAAAATATCTCCCATATCGAAGTCGGCCTGTGAAAAGCCTCCAAATCCCCTCCCGGAAGAAGAGGCTCCACTTCCCATTCCGGGGCCGGATCTTCCAAAATTATCATACTGTTCCCTTTTCTTGTCGTCCGAAAGCACGTGATAAGCCTCACTTATCTTCTTGAATGTCTTTTCATCTCCTCCGTTCTTATCCGGATGATGTTTGTGAGCAAGTTTTCTATAAGCTTTTTTTATCTCGTCCTTCGATGCGTTTTTAGAAACTCCAAGAATTTTGTAGAAATCTTCCATTTTTTCACTATTAATCAGCTATCACTAATTGTTAATTGTTTTTGCTTTCTTCTTCTCCTTCCTCATTTTCTCCTTTTTCCTCATAATCTCCTTCCTGAGTTTCTTCTTTTCCTTCTTTATTCTCCTCTCCGGTAGATGACTGTTGTTCTTGCGACTCTTGCTGAGATTTCTCATGAATCTCTTTTCCAACTTCTTGGGCTGCTGTGTTGAGCGCTTCCAGCTTTTCTTTTATCTTCTCTGTGCTGTCTTCCTTCTGAGCTTCTTTTAATTCTTTGATAGCATTCTCCAGCGTTTCTTTTTTGTCCGCACTGATCTTATCACCGGAATCTTTCAACATTTTCTCACCGCTATAGATAACTTGATCGGATTGATTCTTAATATCAATGAGTTCTTCCTTTTCTTTGTCGGCTTGCGCATATTCCTCAGCTTCCTTCTTCATTCTTTCAACTTCCTCATCTGAAATTCCACATGTTCCCTCAATGCGAATCGACTGCGATTTTCCGGTACCTTTGTCTTTTGCGGAGACATTTAGAATTCCGTTGCTGTCAATGTCGAAAGACACTTCAACCTGTGGCACGCCCCGCGGAGCGGGAGGAATACCATCTAGGATAAACTGTCCAAGAGACTTATTGTCTTGCGCCATTGTTCTCTCTCCTTGTAGAACATGAATTTGCACGGAAGGCTGACTATCAGATGCCGTCGAAAATACTTCTGTTTTCTGAGTCGGTACGGTAGTGTTTTTTTCAATGAGTACCGTATTTTTTCCGCCCAGTGTTTCAATTCCGAGTGAAAGCGGAATAACATCCAAAAGAAGAACATCTTTAACATCTCCTCCCAAAATTCCTCCTTGAATCGCGGCTCCAATTGCCACCACTTCATCGGGATTAATCTCTTTGTTCGGTTCTTTGTTAAAAAGTTCTTGTGCCTTTTCTTGAATTTTTGGCATTCGCGTTTGCCCTCCTACCAGCACAACTTCTTCAATATCTTCAATTTTAATTCCCGAATCGGTTATTACTTTCTTTGCAAGCTCAATAGACCTTTCTATAAGATCGGAAACCAATGACTCGAACTTTGCTCGCGAGAGCGCGTAGTTGAGGTGTTTTGGGCCCGAATCATCGGATGTTATAAACGGAATGTTTATATCTGTCTGCATTGTTGTAGAGAGCTCTTTTTTTGCCTTCTCAGCCTCTTCTTTTAGCCTCTGAAGCGCTAAAGAGTCTTTTGAGAGATCAATACCATAGTCATTTTTAAAGCTCTCTATGAGCCAATTAACAATTCTGTTGTCAAAGTCCTCTCCACCCAAGTAACTGTCACCACCTGTTCCTTTAACCTCGATTGTGTCATCTCCAACATCAAGGATTGATATATCAAAAGTTCCACCTCCAAAATCATAAACAACAATCTGGTGGTCCTTTTTTTTACTGAGTCCATAGGCAAGGGCTGCCGCTGTCGGTTCGTTGATAACACGACGAACATTGAATCCGGCAATCTCTCCAGCCACTTTTGTCTCCTTTCTTTGGGCATCGTCAAAATACGCCGGGCAGGTAATTATTGCATCCGTTATTTTCTCCCCTATTTTCTCCTCCGCATCCTTTTTTAATTTCTGCAAAATCATTGCAGAAATCTCCGCCGGTTTGTGCCATTTTTCTCCAAGCTTAATCTCTACTCCGTCTCCTTTCTCTTCCTTCCTAATTTCGTAAGGAAGAGACTTTTTAGCATCTTGGACTTCTCGGTCGTCATACCGCCTTCCTATTAGACGCTTTACCGCAAAAACGGTGTTTTCAGGATTGGTAACCTGTTGGCGTCTTGCAATCGTCCCCACAAGCCTTTCTCCCTTCTTGCTTACGGCAATTACAGAAGGAGTTGTCCTTGATCCCTCTTTGTTTTCAATTATTTTGGGTTCTCCCCCTTCTACAAAAGCCATTGCAGAAAAAGTTGTCCCCAAATCTATTCCAAGAATTTTTGACATAATTTTTTATTCAATTTAATAAACATTTAATAATGCAACCTTTGATTTTAATTTTTATTTAATAACCTTAACTTTCGCTGGCCGGAGAACTTCGTCCTTGTACATATATCCCTTTTGAAGAACTTCAGCTATTTTCCCCGACTCTAGTGATTCTTCGTCTATCATTTCAATCGCTTCATGGTAAAGAGGATTAAAATCTTCACCGAGGCAAGCTATTTCTTTAACATGCTCTTCACTTAAAAGCGCCTCTACTTGTTCTTTGATTTTTAAAAATCCTTCAACTAAGCCATCATTCTCATCCGATTTTTTTGCCTCTTCCTCGGCTCTGTTAAAGTTATCTAATATCAAAAGAATCTTAGTTAAGAAATTCGCTTTTTCCCGGTCAACCATCTTCTCAGTTCTTTTTAACTCGTCCTTTTTATAATTTACTAAATCCGCTTTTGCTCTTTTCCATCCGTCAAGATACTCTTCTCTCTCCTTTTTATACAACTCCAGTTTCCTTTTCATTTTTTTAAGTAGTATTTTTTTATCGGTCATTTTTTCTCTTGTAACATTTTTATAATTGACTCAACCAACTGAATGTTTTTGTCATACGCCATTCTCTTTGGTCCCATAATCGCAAGCATACCCCTTCTTCGCAATATTTTGCAAGGAGCGATTAAAATACTAAAATCATGTTTTCTTATAAAGGGAACTTCACTTCCGATATATATTTGTAAACTGTCAATTTTCTCATCGGTAAAAAAAGAATCGATGCTTTCTTCAAATTCACTCACCATGCCCATAAAGTCGCGAACTCTTGTGGCATCATCAAACTCAGGGTCGTTAAGAACTTCCTCCCACCCCTCCTTGAGCAATAAGCTCTCACGTGGAAAATAGGAAAAAGTGAGACCGGAGGATGTATGAGCCAGAAATCTGGTAAATTCTTTCATAAAGAGCGCCCTACTTACAATCTCCGCCTGCATCCTTTGAAATTCATCCGCAATCTTATTCTCTAATCTCTTAATTTCCTTTTCACTTAACAAGTCAACAAAAAATCTGTATCCCTTGTCCGTTGGCACTCTCCCGGCGGAAGTATGCGGTTGATACAAATAACCCATTTCCACCAGGTTATAAAGCTCCGCCCTGATTGTTGCCGGCGAAACTCCAATATCATACTCTTCCTCAATAAATTTCGAACTGATCGGCAATGCATTCTCGATGTGCTCGCGAATAACGATCTCCAAAATATTTTTTTGTCTATCGGTTAGTTCCTCCATATTTCTAAACTATCTCCATAATAAAAAATTAGCAATCTTTTGTCAAGAGTGCTAATTTAATTTCTTCACTCTTTGCCTATAGGGTTTCTATCGTCAACCACCTCTTCTTTAATTACTTATAATAAACTCTGTCACCAAACCTTAAATCAATATATTTGAGGTTCTCTATTTCTTTCTTGTTTAGCTCCCTTACAACCAATCTTAAATTTTCTATTTCCCTTTCAATTTCCTCAAATGTAAATCTAATCGCCCATCTTTCTTTCATATAAGCCTCTACCTCCTTTTCGTCTAAAATATGAAAATAGTTTGTCTCCAATCCCATATTACCGGCTTCTCTCATAAACAGAAGGATTCTCTCCAAATGGTTCGAGTCAATCACCTTTTTTCCTAAGGATAGATCCCCTTCTTTGACAATAACAGGAGAACCTTTTTTTATGTCGTGAGCTTTTCGAAATGTAATACCCTCTCTATCAATATAAGAACAAAAATCCGTATCCCGAGTATTACACCAAACAGCACGGGGGATTCGTTGTGTAAATTTTAACTTTAGTTTCGCTGGAAAAATCTTCTCAACAGAAACATCTCTAACTACGGAAGTTTTGTCAAGTATTTCTTTCCGCAGTCCGTTACTTGAAAATAATAAAATGTTTTTTGAGCTTAAAGACAAAAGATCAAATTCTATCTTTTCCTCTACAAAATTAACCAAGCTTTCTTCTTTTAAGTTCTCAGCCCCACCTACCATAATTTCATCTACCTGGAAAAAAGGATAAAAGAAAAAGAAGTACAACGCAGAACCGCCAAGAGACACCAGTAAGAATAAAACACTAAAAAAACCCTCTTTTAGCAACGGCTCTTTTCTCTTGGACCGCAGTTTTTTTCGTAGTGGTTTTCTTCTTTTCATTTTTATTTATTCTTCCAGTGGGGCTCTTGCCTCACAAGAAGTTCCTCGGACCTTTCCGGATCGCGCATAATCCCAAAAACTATTTTTTCCATTCGTATTCCTTGTGACCCTTTGATTAAAACAAGATCCTCTTGTTGCAGAATTTTTCCTAACTTTTCCAGAACCTGGCTGGACTTTGAAAATGCGAAGACTGTTTCTTCTTTTGCCCCGCGGGATATCGCAGACTTTCTCACTTCTTCTCCCCATTCCCCTACCGTAAAAATATAGTCACAAAATTCTGCAGCACTTCTCCCAATTTTTCGATGTTCTTCCGCCGAAAAAGTTCCTAGCTCCAACATATCACCAAGCACTGCAATCTTCCTCTTTCCGGGCAAATCCTTTAAAGCTTTGAGTGCTGAGTGCATTGACGGAGGTGCCGCATTATAGCTTCCGTCTATAATTGTTGTTTCGTTTTTGCCCATTACAATAAACTGTCTGCCCACTGAAGGTCGCATTCTCTCAATCATTTCCGGGATTTTTTGGCAATCAATGCCCAGTGAAATGCCCACCGCAAATACCGAAGCTGCAATATAGGCGAAAGAATCGCCAACACACCCGGATAAAAAAATAGGAAACTTCTTTTCTTTATACCCAAGAATAATCGATGATCCTTTAATTGATTCCACGTTAATTTTTTTTATTATTACATCTGCATTTTTGCTAAAACCGAAGGTCAGTTTTTTTGCCCCTGTCTTCATTTTTGCAACATGTGGATCATCAAGATTCAAAACCGCCACTCCTTCTTTGGGAAGAGCGGCAACTAGCTTTTCCTTCTCCCGAGCCACCTCTCCCGGGCTTTTGTAGAATTCAACATGAACGGGGACATCCCCAACGGCTGTTACAACCGCTACATTCGGTTTTATAAAGCCGGCCAAATACTGTATGTCGCCCGGCTTATCTGCTGCAAGTTCAACAACCACTACTTCCGGATAGTTACTATCCCTTTTTAAAAGAATCCATAACCCTTTTAATAAAATAAAAAACCATTCTTTGATGCTTTGTCCCGCTCTTTCCTGCTTCAAAAAAACAAGGGGCGCCCCTATCTCGGTATTCAAGTTTCCCCCGCTTTTCGCGGTTCTTTTTAGATGTGAAAATGCGGAATAAACACCTTCCTTGGTTGATGTTTTCCCGACACTTCCGGTTATTGCAATCACAAAAGGATTATATTTTTTTATAACCTTTTTCGTAATTTTTCTAAGCAAAAATTGGAGAACTGTCTTCATCTTATTTTTTCTTTAATAGCTGATAAGAATTTATACCCGCCATAGGCTAAATTGTTTATCGCAATACTTCTTCCTTCCGGGTATTTGACTTCACTTCCTCCAAAAGACTTTTTGTATTCGGTAACTCCCGGAAACTTTTTTTCATCGATTCCCCAGAAATCATAAAATTTGCAATTTTTTTCTTTTGCAAGCTTGATTGAATCAAAGCGAAGCAGTGCCGCTGCCTTAAGATTACGTGTGTTGTAATCCAGAGCGGAATGCAAAAAACTTACCGTCTCTCCGAAATAAATAAGAATTATGCCCGCAACCACCTTTCCGTTGTAAACTGCCAAAACAAGCTCCGTATTCGAAATTTCAAGAAGGTCTTGAAAATACTCCTTTGGATAACTGTTAAACTTTTGCCTTGTTTTTGTTTCTTTAAGTAATTTAAAAAAGGAATCCACATCACCGCTTTTTGTTGTGATAACCCCTTTTCTCTCCGCATAACCAATATTATATCTCGTACTCTTACTAAAACCTTCTTTTATTTCTTCGGGCTCGTCTTCTATGTTTGAGATTAGTGTTTTTTGCGGTTGTATTCTAAAAAATGATCTTTTGCCAATCTTTAAAGATTGCAGAGGCTCAGCACTGACAAAAATTTTCTTTTCCTTTTTCCCAATATCCGAGGCTGCTAAAAATAGTCTCTCCCTCACTTCTTCTTTTTTGGAGAACGGGCCGTGCGGAATGTAGTAATAATCTCCAAAATATGATTTTTCGTTAAATAGCTGACAAACCCCTGTTATCTTTCCGTTTTCTCTTGCTTCAAGCCTCACAACTTTCTGATAACGATTCTTAAAATCTCCCCACAGGATGGATTGTAAAAAAGTTCCCCCGTTTTCAATCAAAAAGCCGTCCCATTCCTTTTTTGATTTATACTCCTTAATTTCCATTAAATCGACTATAGCTCCAAGCTATCGCTTATTTCTTGCATCGAGGCAAGCCCTGTTTCTACAAATTCTTCAATACTCAGTCCTATCTC
This sequence comes from Candidatus Nealsoniibacteriota bacterium, assembly GCA_003559635.1. Classification (GTDB taxonomy): domain Bacteria; phylum Patescibacteriota; class Minisyncoccia; order Minisyncoccales; family PWPS01; genus PWHW01. The sequence goes on from PWKU01000001.1 coordinate 7,549, forward strand.
ACTGCAGGCAGCTATTATTTCTCTGTCGGCTCCTCTCGCAAATGCTTTTTCTTTATACCTCTTTAAGACACTTTCGGGAGAAAGATCCGCTAGCTTTTTTGAAGGAAGAACCAAAGTGCTGGCAACAATAAGCCCCGTTAACGGATCTGTACAGTATATCGCCTTTTGTAAAAGAGTTTCTCTCTCCTTTCCCGTTTCTTCATTGTGAGCAAGGGCGGCATTAATTATTTCCTCGGAAAACCCTTTTTCTTTTAAAATATCCGCTCCCTTTTTCCCGTGTTCTTCGGGAACATTCCTATAATCAACAATTTCCATATCAATATCGTGAGCCAATCCCGCAATTCCCCATACATCTTCATCCTCCCCAAACTTTTTTGCCAGAGATCTCATTACCGCCTCGACTGCCAACATATGCTTAATGCTATTTTTGTTCTTGACATATTCTTTAACCACCTCTAATGCCTGTTCTCTATTCATAAAATTTTTAAAATATTATTGGTTTCTCGACTTCATTAGAGGAAAGATTTGACACTCTCTAATGGGTTTATCCAACATAAAACTAAACAGCCTCTCGGACAAGCCGAAACCGCAAGTCGGAGGCATTCCGTGTTCAAGAGCTTCAATAAAGTCGTGATCGTACATCTGTGCTTCTTCATCACCCGCATCTCTTAGCTTTTGTTGTTGTGTAAATCTTTCGGCTTGTTCTACCGGATCGTTCAACTCGCTGTAACCGTTTCCCATTTCAGAGCCTGCCAAAATCACTTGAAATCTCGACGTTACGTTGGGATCCTTCTCATTTTTTTTTGCCAATGGAGAAACTTCGGTCGGTACATTGATTAGAAATCCGGGACCGGCGATTTTTTTACGACAAAATTTCCACAGAATATCAACCGCTCTTCCTTTGTTAAGGCCTTTTTTCTCATATTTAATACCCAGTTTATCAAGTTCTTTTTTTAGACCCTCCAGGTTAACTTCAAAAATGTCTACCTTTGTCTCACTTAAAATCGTGTTACGATAATCATACCTTTCCCATTCTTTTGACAAGTCTACCTCAAACCCCTTAATTTTAAACTTTAATGTGCCAAATGTCTTTTTAATCACATATCTATACAGCTCTTCTGTCAATTTCATTCCTTGTTTATAATCAGCATACGCCCAATAAAACTCCATCTGAGTATAATCTTGCAAGTGCTCGGAAGACATTCCTTCATTTCTGAACTGTCTCCCTATTTCGAATGTTTTTTCAAACCCCGCCACCATTAGCTTCTTCTGCCATAATTCCCCCATTGATATGCGAAGATAGACATCGATATCAAGCGCGTTATGATGGGTTACAAACGGGTTGGCATCCGCCCCTCCTGCAACCGTTTCAAGAACTGGAGTTTCTACTTCTAAAAATCCTTTTCCAATCAAAAATTCTCTTATAGAATTCCAAAAAACAGATCTCCTGCGGAACATGTCTTTAACATCCGGATTAAGCAGAATGTCCAGATACCTTTTTCTGAACCGCTCATCTTCATTTTTTAGACCGTGCCATTTCTCGGGAAGGGGTAATATGCTCTTAGACAGCATCTTATAGTCTGTAATCTTAAGAGTTTTTTCACCTCTCTTGGTAAGAGAAAGAATGCCCCTAGCCTCAATAAAATCACCTG
>PWKU01000046.1 GCA_003559635.1 Candidatus Nealsoniibacteriota bacterium
ATATCAGTTAATACTTTTTCTTTGCTTTCCGGATAAGAGAAAGAAACATCTTTTAACTCTATCTTCTCTTTTAGTTTTGTTCTCTCTTTGCTAGTATTTTTGTTTTTGTCTTCGTACTCTTTAAGATTCATCAAATCTTCGTGAATAGGGTCTAGAGCATAAGAGTGGTAGCGGAGACTGGTGTACTCACTAATAATATTATCAATTGCCGGTAAGAGTCGCTGGATAGACAGTGCAAAAAGAGCCAAAACAGAAGCTAGCTCCCCGATAGAGTATCCTCTATCTAAAAGGAGAAGGGCAATGAGGAGCATTCCGGTAATAGCAATGGTTTCTACCACAGGACGGACTGCTTGTTTGGTGGTTTGTTGATAAATGTGTGTTTTAGATAGAATATCGATACTTTTTTGAAACTTCTCTACAAACCAAGACTGACGGTTCATGACTGTAGCATCTTTAAATCCTCCCACTCCTTCATTGACAGTTTTTATGACTTTTGATCTTTCAGCGAGTGCTTGTTTGCCGTACTTTTCCATCTTTCTTTTTGTTGCGTAAAGAAAAAGAAAACTTACTCCTCCTAAGATAACGATGGTAAGAATGGTAACAACAGGCTCAACAACAAGAAGAAGAATAATAATGCTTAGTACCATGACTCCCTCTGTCGCTATTTGCAAGAAAGGGAGCAAGATGTTTGTAGCAAGAGCACGGGCTTCACTGGTGACGTTTCTTATAATGTCGGCGCTGTTTCTTTTCAGGTGGAAAGAGTAAGGAACATTCATATATATAGTGAAAAGCCTCTCGGAGATGGACTTGTAGCGGTTGAAGATAAAGCGGGACTTTATGTACTTGTATAAGATAAGGTAGAGGTTTTTGAAAAAGAAAACAAAAATTAAGAAGATAGATCCGTAAAGAAGCACATCTCTAGAGTCTTCTATTCCCAAGAATTCTAAAACACGCCCTGCTATTTCTATTTCAAAAAGGGTATCGGGATTGGCGACAACAGCGACAAAAGCGGCAATTACACCGATGCTTAAAACCTCTAATGCTCCGCCGATAAGCATTAAAACAAAAAGAAAAACAAGCTTTGCTTTGTCTTTTGCAGGGAGGATGTCTTTTAGTTTTCTGATTAGGTCAAACATTTTTTATGGATTGCCGGTTGTTAATAAGGGTTCCTTTCGGAATACTGCTCGGGGTCGTCTATTCCTTGTTTTTTCATAAGCAGGTTGTTTATTTCTTCCGCCTTTTTAAGCAAGTCAACACTTACCCCGATAGTTTCGGAAAGTTGAATCAATGCTCGGGTGTCTTTTGGCAGGCATTTTCCTCCGTACCCCTTATAGCCTCCGTGCGTAATGTCGAGGTGGCTCGGGCCGATGCGCGGATCTTTGGAGGCCGCCTCTCTTACCGTATTATAATCAATTTCCAATTTTTGACAGACATCGTGCATTTGATTTCCAAAAACTACTTTTACGGAAAGAAATGTGTTTCCAAAATATTTCACCATTTCCGCTTCCGTTGCCGGCATTGTTTTTTTGTAAGGGGCATCGGGCAGGAGATTCATTACTCTTTCTGCAACATCTTTGCTTTCTTTTGTATAGCCTATGATTTGCCTATCGGGCCTTTCCATTGTTTCTTTGGCCTTTGCTTCTACCAAGAATTCGGGATTAAAAAGAAACTTGTGCTCGGGGAAGTCTTTTTGCAGTTTTTCCGTGGTGCCGGGTAGGACGGTTGACTTAATAACAACCGCCTTGTTGCCGGTGAGGTTTTTGCAAGTTTCTTCTACATAGCTTAAATCAAATCCCTTTGACTCTTTTTTATAGGGAGTGGGAACACAAACAAAGACAATATCTGCTTTGTCTATTTCATCTGGCGAGCCGATGCCCTTTCCTTTATCATAAAGAAATGTTTCTACGTCCTCTCTTTCTTTGAAATAGTCTTCGAGGGCTCCGCCGACCATTCCTACACCGGCGATGCCCGCCTTTATTTTTTCAGGCATCTTTTTTAATGATGATTAACAGGTTTTTTTATAATTAAGGTTACTTGAAGGTCTGAGACCAGTGTTGTTTTTATAATCCGGGCTCATTACTTTCTCTTTGATTTTTTCATGGTCTCCTTCTTCTATATTATCTAAAAGGCTAACGGCTTTTTCCGTTAGCGCTCTTTGTTTTGCACGAATCATTCCTTTTGTTTGGCAGGGAATTGCCGAGATGGTTCCCACAAAGTGTAGCTTGTAATCTTTCCCGAGAACTTTGTAAAAAACATACTCCACCCGCTCCATATTAATATCGGAGGTGATTATAACAACCTCTTTTTCTTCTCTCGGAATCAGGAATTTTGTTTTTGCGTTGTAAGCGCTAAGGATGGTATCTTCGGACTCTTTATCGAGAAGTATGTGCTTTTCTTCAACTCCGAGATTTAGCAGATAGTCTTTCATTACCTCCGCTTCCGTTATTTTGGGAGGCTTTTCTTTGTTATGGGCAAAACTATATTTTCCGGAAAGCAAAAAGGGGGCTTTTTTCTCTTGATAAACTTTAAGCCCTTCTTTAATCCGTTTTGCGGTTTCTTTGGGAAGTCTCCCCTTTTCGTCTATTCCCGCGCCGAGGATAATAATAATCATATTTTCACGATAACACGGAGCCGAATACTCTATCTTGTAAAACAGCCGGGTTCCGCGTAACTTATTTTGTAATAAAAGTCCAGTTCTTTTCTTTTAAGTTTCCAAGCTTGTATTTGTCTATTCTCACTCTCTTTAAGTCTAGCACAGTACAACTGAAAACCTCAAACATTCTTCTTATTTGTCTTTTTTTGCCTTCGGTCAGAATGACTTTGTACTCCTTGGGACCCGTTCTCTCTATTTCTTTTATCTTTGCCGGTGTCTTTTCCTTTATATCAACACCTTTCTTTAATTTTTCTTTTATCTCTTCGTTGACTTCTTTGCTAAGCTTTACCTGGTATTCTTTCTCATGAGAAAAAGAGGGGTGGGTGAGTTTGTGTGCAAAATCCCCGTCGTTGGTCAAAAGTACCAATCCACGGCTTTTTTTGTCCAGTCTCCCGACAACAAAAAGCCTTTCTTCTATATTTATAAGGGAGAAGATGTTTTTTTCTCCCGTAACCTTTTGGTGGGTGCAGGTATACCCTCTCGGCTTGTTCAATTTGATGTAGATTGACTCTTTTTTGGGAAGAATTACTTTTCCCTCAATAACAACAGTATCTTTTCTGTCGACACGCATGCCGATAGTGGCGAGTTTTCTGTTTACCTTCACCTTTTTCTGTTCTATCAGTTTTTCCGCCTTTCTTCTTGAGCAGTATCCGCTATCGGCGATAAATTTTTGCAATTTTATTTTCATAGAGAAAATAGTCCATCTTCCTTTATTTTTTAAAAGCAGTATATGTTATACCATTTATAAGAGAGAAAGCCACCTTGGTTAAGGTGGCTTTTTAGGGGAGGAAGTGCCGAATCCTTCTTCAAGATTTTTTATTACTTCCTTAATTTTCTTGATTTTTTTGCAAAAATCCTCCGCTTCCTCCTCGGAAATATTTTCTTTTATCATTTCTATGAAATGCGGGCCATAAATATTTTCCAATAAATCCAGTGTTTTTTCCAGTTTCCCAATTTGGCGATGAGTGTCACTCAAGCCGTTATTAAGAATTTGGAAAACAGTAGTGTATGGGAAATTTTCTTCGGAAGCATTTTCATTCAGCAAAACAAACACCCCTTTTTTTGTTTTTTAAAAAAGTACGACTTCTTCCCTCCTTTTTTTAAAATGTGAAATGGCGTCTCTCTTTCATCACCACTTTATTTTGTATTCATCATAGGGATTATCTTTGTAAACACATTTTGTTTCTTCGACGGTAATCTCATTTTTTTTCAAAACAAATTCCGCCAAACCTTTTATGTATCCTGCATGATAAATACAAAGCAAGGGGTGGGTTTTAAATCCATGAATTCGTAAAATCGCATGCCGCGCCTTTTCGTCAAATTCTACGGGATCTATAAAACCGAAATCAAAGAAATTTTGCCAGTAAACGGGAGATTCTTCAAAAAGCCGTTTTGGAAGAGCTACATTTTGGGCGAGCATTTTTAACCCCAGAGAAAACCGGGGAGCGGAAGCGCCCATTTCAAAAACATGTTTTTCTTCCCAATAGAAAAGTTCTTTGGCTACGATGATAACCAAAGAGCTGATTCCTTCGTTCATCCATTTCATAGACTTAACTTTTCCAAAATTCACCGGAGCTCCCAAATCTTTTAATTTCTCTTCCAGTTTTTGAAGACCGCCGGAACCTTCTTTTTCTTTAATGTACTCCGCATGGTTGAGAAAAATTTCCCCCCTTACTTTTCCGGGGAAGTTTTTCAGTCTGTTTGTGGTTTGTTCCAGTGTTTCTTCTCTCATTCCTCTATTTTAGCATTATAAAAAACAATGTCTAGATTATTTTTAGAGGAAATTGCTGAAAAAGATTGGCACAGAGAGAAAAGAAAATGTCTCTTGTAAAATAAGGAGATTTTCATTATAATACGGGCATCCTAAAGAGGCGGTGCTTTTACTGCCTTTAGTGCATATATTATGATTGATTCTCCCATTCAAGAGATAAAAAATAAGCTTGATATTGTAGATGTAATCAAGGAATATGTTAATTTGGAGAAAGCGGGGTCCAATTATCGGGCACTTTGCCCCTTTCACCAAGAAAAAACGCCTTCTTTTTTTGTTAATCAAGCAAGACAGATTTGGAGATGCTTTGGAGGATGCAGTGAAGGAGGAGACATGTTTCAGTTTGTAATGAGAATTGAGGGAGTGGAATTTGGCGACGCCTTGAGAATACTTGCCAAAAAAGCGGGGGTGGAGCTCAAAAAACAAAACAAAGAAGTGGAAACGAAGAGAAAGAAGCTTCTCGACATATGTGAGACGGCCACTTCCTTTTATGAAAGACAGCTTTGGGGGTCAAAAAAAGGAGAAGAGGTAAAGAAATATTTAACGGAAAGAAAAATAACCGAGGAGAGCATAAAAAAATGGAGAATAGGATATTCTCCGACGGCGAAAGACGCTCTTTCAAAGTTTTTAATCGGAGAAGGGTACAAGAAAGAAGATTTGGCAGAGGCGGGGGTTTCAACCGGAAAAGGAGGCTATATTTTTGATCGTTTTAGGGCGAGAATAATGTTTCCTGTGTTTAATCTAAGCGGGTATCCGGTGGCTTTCGGAGGAAGAGTGTTTTTTGAAAAAGACGAGCGGGCAAAATATATAAACACGCCGGCAACGATGCTTTATGACAAAAGCGCGGTGATATATGGAATGCACAATGCCAAAGTGGGCATTAGGCACAATGGTTTTGCTGTTGTTGTTGAAGGGTATACGGATGTTATTTTGTGCCATCAAGTGGGCTTCCAAAATGTTGTAGCATCCTCGGGAACGGCACTCACTCCTAGACAGTTGGATGTTTTAAGAAGATATACGAAGAAACTGCTCACTGCATTTGATATGGATGAAGCGGGAGGGTCGGCGACCAAAAAAGGAATAGATCTGGCTTTGGAGAAAGAGTTTGATGTAAGAGTAATTATGATGCCCGAAAAAGAAGATCCGGCAGATATAGTTTCACGGAGCAGCGAGGAGTGGGAGAGGTACACGAAAGAAGCGAAACCGATAATCAGTTTTTATTTTAAAAACATTCTTTCAAAATATGATTTGTCTGATCCGCACGAGAAAGGGAAAGCGGCCAAAGAGCTGTTGCCGGAGATTAAGAAAATAAAAAACAGCATTGAGCGTTCTCATTTTGTGTCGGAGCTTTCTCGTATTCTGGGGGTTAGTGAGGATTCCGTTTATGAAGAGTTAGAAAAAGTAAGAGAAGAGAGTGCCTAGGTGAGTAGAGGAAGGGAGGACTCCTTCAAAAAAGAAGAAAAGAGTGGAAGAAAAACAAGAAGAGAACTTCTTGAAGAGAGAGTCACTTTTTTTTGTGTTAAAGATGAAGAGCTTTTAAAAAATCTAAAAGAAGAAGAAGTAGAGCTTTTAAAAGAAGAAGTTAAAAATATTTTTTCTTTTCTAAAGAAAGAAAGAAAGGAGCTTTCCAAAGAGGAAGAGGATCTTTTAAATTATTTTTCTTTGTTATCGCGCAATGAAGACGGAATTGATATCAAAGAAGAAGTAAAAAACTGTTTTAGGGAAATAAAAAGGGAGAATGTTAAAGAGAAATTAAAAGAAACGGAAGAAAAAATAAAAGAGGCGGAGAAAGAGGGCGACGAAAAAAAGGAGGAAGAGCTTATTAAAAAATTCAGGGATTATTCCAGGGAGCTTCAAGCCCTGTAAGAGTTTATTTTTCAATATGGTAAAAAAGATAACCAAAAAAAAGAAAATTATAAAAAAGAGCCCCAAGAAAGATGCCGAAAAGAGCGTCAGAGATACAATGGGAAAAACCACAAAGAGTTTAGCCAAGGAAACTACTAAAAAGAAGAGTGCTCCGAAAAAGAAAATTGCTAAGAAGAAGATTGTTAAAAAGAAAAGCGGTAATTTATCAAAGAGAAAACCGGCTACTAAAAAAGTGGCACAGAAGAAAAAAGTTGTTAAGAAAAAGGTTGTGAAAAAGTCGCCAAAGAAGAAAAAGGCAGGAGAACCCAAAAAGAGCTTGAAGAAGAAAAGAGATGTTTTCCCGGAGAAAAAGCTGGAAGAACTCTTTAAGAGAGCCGAAAGAAGAAAAGGGATTTTGTATTTTTTTGATATTTATGAATTTTTTCCAAAATTGAAAAAGGAGGAGAAAAACTTCAACAATCTTCTTTCAAGGCTGAAAAGAAGAGGTATTAAAGTAAAGGAGAAAAGAGACTTCTTAAGTGATGATGCTCAAAAAGAAGTAGAAGATATGATAGGGGTAAGTGTTGATTCTATTCAGAGTTATCTGAAGGAGATTGCCAGCGAACCGCTTCTTGACTCCAGTATGGAGATTGAACTTGCAAAGAAGATTGAAAGAGGAGATTCCGCTGCGAAGAAAAAAATGATACGGGCAAATCTTCGTCTTGTTGTGTCTATTGCAAAAAAATATATTGGAAGGTCACCAAAACTTTCCTTCTTAGATTTAATACAAGAAGGTAATTTGGGGCTCTTTAGGGCGGTAGAAAAGTTCGACTGGAGGAGGGGTTATAAGTTTTCTACTTATGCTACTTGGTGGATAAGGCAATCAATTAACAGAGCTCTTGCAGACCAATCGAGAACAGTGCGAATTCCGGTGCATATGGTGGAAAAGATATCCAAGTATGTTAAGGCGAGAAAGGATTTGTTTCAGAGCCTCGGAAGAGAACCTTCTGCCGAAGAAATAGCCGCCGAGATGGGAATAGAGATAGAAAAAGTAAGACATATTATAAAAATATATCAGACGGCAACTTCTCTTGAAGCTCCGGTTGGAGATGATGACGACAGCAGTACGCTGGCCGACTTCATTGAGGATGAAAAAGCCATTTCACCGTCAGTCTCTGCAGCGAGAAAACTGTTAAAAGAAAGGTTGGACGATATTTTGGTAGATTTGGACGAAAGGGAAAGAGAAATTCTTTCAATGAGGTTTGGGTTAGAAGACGGGGTAAGCCACACCCTTGAAGAAGTAGGGCAGAGGTTTGGTGTAACAAGAGAGAGGATAAGGCAAATTCAAGCGAAAGCGCTCGAAAGGATAAGAAAACATAAAAGACTAGAGAGGTTGGAAGGATATTAAAAAGAATTGAGAAAGTTTTGAATTATGCTACAATAGCTTTGTTTTTAGAAGAAGCACATTCAAAATAGAAAATATTCCGCGGTAGCTCAGTGGTAGAGCGACCGGCTGTGTTGCCTGCATAAGTATTCTTTTGTGGTATACATTAGTGTGTATGCCAAAAGATAAACGTACTTATGCTGATCGTGCTGAATATATGCGTGAGGCAGTCAAAAAGCGTCGTAAGCGCTTAAGAGAAATGGCTCGCGAATATAAAGGTGGCAAATGTGCAATATGTGGATATGATCGATGTCAGCGTGCATTAGGTTTTCATCATATTGATCCTAAAAAAAAGGACTTTGGTCTTTCTGCTAGAGGACTTACTCGGTCTTGGGAAAAGATAAAGAAAGAGATAAATGAGTGTATATTAATTTGCGCAAATTGCCATATGGAGGTACACGACAAAATTACGCAGCTTCCTCGAGAAATCGGGGTTGAAAAACGAGGTGAAAACGGTGAAGCCTGACAATGGTAATACCGTGCCAAGGCCCGATTATAATCGGGCAAGGTGTAGAGACTATCCCTTCAAGGGAGTACTCTTCTCATTTTTAGGAATGAGAAGCGGAAGCGCCTCGCATCCTAGCACTATGGGTGAGGATGATGATATAGTCCACTCCGGCATGAAAATGTTGGGTTAAGTGTAACCGGTTGGCCGTAGGTTCGAATCCTACCCGCGGAGC
>PWKU01000007.1 GCA_003559635.1 Candidatus Nealsoniibacteriota bacterium
CTTTTTAAAAGAGTATATATAAGATTTTTGCAAGAGCCAAAATGATTTTCTTTTTCCTCGTCATTCTGAAGCTTTGCTGAAGGATCTCTCTGTATGTTGAAGGGATTCTTCGCTTCGCTCAGAATGACAGGAAGGAGTCCTCAGAATTGTAGATGTTAACTAATTCGTTGACAGTTTTCTAAGAAATTCCACTGGATTCATTCCATTAATTCCTTGGTGAGGTCTTTGAAAATTGTAATAATACAAGTATTGAGATAATTCATCTTGAAGATGTTCTATTGAATCAAAAACCATATCTCTTGGTAATATTATACACGCCAGAGGGGGAAGGTGTAAACCTTTTTAATTTAGGTTTAAGTAAAGAGCTTATCTCTTATCTGCTTAATCCTCTTTGTCTTAACTCTACAACCTTGTTTTCAACATAGGGAAGTGGAGTTCTAGACCTCCACTTAGGTCCTCTTCTTTGAGGAAGTAAGTTCAATTCACTGTTACTTTGACTAAATCTATTGTAGTATTTTAAAAAGGTTTGTCTATTAGTGTTGTGAAACTTATAGAAGTCACTAACAAATTTAAATCTTGGATGTTTCTTTTCTTTTACAAGCATATATTCTTTCATTAAAAACCTATATCTTTTGATGTAATTAGTTTGTAAAGTTTTATCGTTAGTTGTATTTCTCATAGAGTTAAATAATTAATTGATTAAATGATTTTAATATATCATTTTGTCAACGAATTAGTTAACATCTACAATTTCCCGTACTCTCTCTTTGTCATTCCCGACTTCGATCGGGAATCTATCTTTGCTGGATCCCCGCTTACGCGGGGATGACAAGGGAAGTCGGAGGTCATAGGTCGGGCCTCTGTGAGTTTAATGTGGCGTTCCATGAAAAAGAATGTATAATGTAAGAAGAGAATCTCCACGTAGTATGACCTAATCCTGTTTGTCCTGAGTATCATCGAAGGATTGAAGAGCATTAAAATAACGTTTGTGTGTTTTATAATTCAAAATAACCCATGTTTAGAAACCTATTTAAGAAGAAGGATAAAGAAAAGCCCAAAGCGGACTATCTTATTGTCGGGCTGGGCAATCCCGGAGAGAAATATAAAAAAACAGCCCACAACGCCGGTTTTCGCATTGTTTCGCATCTGAAAGAAATATCTTTCCTTCCCGATTTCTCCAAAGATAATACTTTAAATTCTCTTGTTTCCAAGGGAGAGATTGAAGGAAAGAGAGTAGCCCTCATCCTGCCTTTAACTTTTATGAATCTCTCCGGAGAAGCGGTAAGAAAAGCTATAAAAAATTTCAACATTTCACCAAATAATCTGATTCTGGTCCACGACGACACGGATTTAAAAATAGGAACAATGCGTTTTTCTCTTTCGAGCGGAAGCGCTGGCCACAAAGGAGTTTCTTCCGTTATAAAAGCGATTAAGACAAAAGATTTTATAAGACTGAGATTCGGCGTTTCCAAAAGGGCGGGAGAAGAAAACCAAAAAGCCCTTGATGTCGTGTTAAAAAACATTCCCGGAAATATTACCGATATAGAGAAAAGAGGAGCCGAAGAGCTTAAGAGATCTGTTTTATCCGAGTTTTCGTCAAAAACGATCAAAGGGGGTTCGGAAAAATAAAAGAAGCGGGCATACCGCTTCATTTTAAAAGATACAGTTAAGATTGTTTTGGGTTATCTACGAGTTCCGACCTCTAAAACTGATTACAGAATAGAAGACGAAAAGTATCCATTGCGGACACCGGCTATAATAAAAAAGGAGGGATTCATTCTACAAGACCGTGAAGTACATGTAGAAAAAATAAGCCGCTCGTAGATAATCCGAAAAAATCTTAAAAATCTATCAGGCTGCCTATATTATATTATATTTTTTTACTTTGTCAAGCCTGTGAAATAATCTCTTAGCAGTTCTCTGCAAAGCAGAACTTCACAGGGTAAGCCCTTTATTTTTCTTTTTTTTGTGTTATTCTTCTTCCATTATGCATCTTGTTCTTGTAGAAAGCCCAACAAAAACCAAAACTTTGGAAAAGTTTCTGGGAAAAGATTACAAAGTTCTTGCTTCTAACGGACACGTTCGGGACCTCCCGAAAAGCAAACTTGGAATAGATATTGAAAACAACTTTGAACCCCAGTACATTGTGCCGGTAAAAGCCCGGAAGCATATTAAATCATTAAAAGAGGCCGTAAAAGATGCGGACATTGTTTATCTTGCAACCGACCCTGACAGAGAAGGAGAGGCTATTTCTTACCATCTTATTTATGCTCTCGATATAAAAAATTATAAAAGAATAGCTTTTAACGAAATAACAAAGTCTGCCGTTGAGGAAGCAACGAAAAATCCCCGAGACATAGACAACGACTTGGTAAACGCACAACAAGCAAGAAGAGTTTTAGACAGGTTGGTTGGTTATAAACTATCTCCTCTTCTTTGGAAAAAAATTACCAGGGGACTTTCTGCAGGAAGAGTACAATCTGTCGCTCTTCGCATTATTGTCGACAAGGAAAGAGAGATTGAAAACTTCAAAAAGGAGGAGTACTGGAGTGTGTCTGCTCTCCTTTCTTGTTCCGACGGGGATTTTCTCGCAGGCCTGAGAGAAGAAAACGGCAAAAAAATAGAGAAACCGGGAATAAAAACAGAAGAAGACGCAAAAAGAATAAAAGAAGATCTGGAGGGTGCAAGCTTTGTTGTAAACTCAATAGACCAAAAAGAAAAAAGGAGGAACCCCCTTCCCCCTTTTACGACAAGCACCATGCAACAGGAAGCTTTTAAGAGATTGCGCTTTCCTTCCGGCTTTACAATGCGTGTTGCACAATCTCTTTATGAAAAGGGACTTATCACTTATCACCGTACCGACTCACTGCAAATTTCTTCCGAGGCAAAAAAAATAGGAGAAAGCTATATCAAGCAAAATTTCGGTGAAAATTATTATAAAGAAAGAATATTCAAATCAAAGGGTAAAACTCAGGAAGCCCACGAAGCGGTAAGACCGGCCAATCCGAGTCTTCCGTCGGGAAATGTAAATAATTTAAAAAAAGAAGAAGCAAAATTATACGACTTAATATGGAGACGCTTTACCGCATCTTTAATGAGTGAAGCTGTCTTTTACAGTACCTCCGTTGAAGTAAGCGCAACCAATAAAAGCAACTATACCTTAGTGTCGTCCGGTTCTGTCTTGCGGTTCGACGGGTTCTCCAAGGTTTACCCGGTAAAATTCGAAGAAAACGAACTTCCCGCCGTCAAAGAAAAGGAAAACCTGAATCTGCAAAAAATCGACGCAGAACAGCATTTCACAAAGCCTCCGGCAAGATTTACAGAGGCAAGTCTTATAAAAGAGCTGGAAAAGCATGGAATAGGTAGGCCTTCTACATACGCGCCAACCCTTGATACGCTTACCCGGAGAAATTATTCGGAAAAAATAGATAAAAAATATTTAAAGCCGACCGAAATAGGAACTGTGGTTTGTGATCTCCTTTCCGAGCACTTTCCTTTTGTCGTTGATTTGAAGTTCACCGCAAAGATGGAAGAAGACCTGGACAAAGTCGCCCGGGGAGAAAAAAAGTGGCGCGGAATATTGAAAGATTTTTACGAAGATTTTGCAAAAACTTTAGATAAAAAAGAAATAGAAATTAAAAAAGAAGATATTATGCAAGATAAAACAGAAGAAAAATGCGATAAATGCGGAGGGGAAATGGAGGTGAAGCTCGGCAGATTCGGTAAGTTTATCGCCTGCAAAAGCTTCCCCGATTGTAAGAACACAAAACCGCTAGACGGCGGAGAAGATCATGAAAATGATGAAGAGATATTTTGTGATAAATGTAACTCCAAAATGGTTCTAAAGCAAAGCCGTTTTGGGAAGTTTTACGGATGCAGTAGCTACCCCGAGTGCAAGAACATAAAATCGTTAGAAGAGGACCTGAATATAAAGTGCCCCGATTGCAAAGAAGGAGATGTTGTAAAAAAAAGATCAAAGAAGGGAAGTCTTTTCTACGCCTGCAATAAATACCCTGACTGTGAATTTACCTCTAGTCAAAAACCGAAAAAAGAGGAATAAAATTTACACATAAAATTCAAGAGAAGTGTACTTATTTTCTCGTCTTTTTTCTTCTTTCTTTCTTTTCTTGCGTCATTTTTTCTGCAATACGCATAGTTTTTCCTATAGACGAACTATACTGACAATAACCAATGGAAACATCTTTTATTGTTTTAAATCTCTTGACGATTGTATCCACTTCACTTTCGTCAGTTTCCGGAAAAACAACAACGAACTCGTCTCCACCAACCCGCGCAGCAAAATCCACTGCACGACATTTTTCCTTAATGTTTTTTGCAAGAAAAACTAAAGCTTCATCACCTGCGTGATGCCCCTTAGAATCATTAATTTTTTTTAAGTCATCCATATCAATATAAACAACTAAAAAAGGATGACCATATCTTTCTGAACGCTCTTTTTCAATATTTACTTTTTCCTGAAATCCCCTGCGATTTAAAAGACCAGTAAGAGGGTCTGTTTTTGCTTCTCTCTCTAGTTTTTCTATTTTCTCAGGACCTTCACGTAACACAATTATTAATGCTTTAAAAAAATTTATCATTTTATCTGTTCTTTTTTATATAAATTTATATAAGCATACATAAAATGTTTTGATTTCACAAATATTGGAAAAAGTAAGTTATAGTCTACTTCTTATTTTTTCAATACACGAAAAATCATTTTTCACGATAGCCTCTCTTATTTTTTCCATTAAATTTAAAATAAAATATAAGTTGTGTTCTGTAAGAAGCATTATTCCGTAAATCTCTTTTTTTCTTGCAAGGTGATAAAGATAGCTTTTTGAATATTTTTTACACACCCCACAACCGCAATCATCGTCTAGTGATTTTTTGTCTTCTTTATAAGAAGCATTTTTTATATTAACCCTTCCTCTTGAGGTTAGTGCTGTTCCATGGCGGGCAAAGCGCGTCGGAATAACACAGTCAAAAAGATCTACTCCTCTAAGTGCCCCTTCTATTAAATCCTCCGGCTCTCCAATTCCCAGCAAGTGGCGTGGCTTATTTTCATCCAACTCTTCAGATAAAATGTCTAATATATCGTGCATATTCTTTTTCGAGTCGCCGAAAGATTCTCCGAAAGAGCCACCTATTCCAAATCCGAAAAAGGGCAGAGATGACATAAATCCGGCAGAATCCCTTCTTAAATCCTCAAACCTTCCTCCTTGTACAATTCCCATCATTCTCTGATTTCTATTGCCAAGAGCCTCCAACGACTGCTTCGCCCAACGGTGTGTTCTTTCAAGGGATTTTTTCTGATACTCATAAGAAGCTAAAGGAGATGTGCACTCATCAAAAGCGAAAATGATGTCTGCGCCGAGATTCTCTTGTGCTCTAATTGAGCTCTCCGGCGTAATTTCAACTCTGCTTCCGTCAAATGGAGATTTAAAAATAACCTTATCCTCCTTAATTTTCACCATGCTCTTTCCACCTTTTGCCATTGCAGGGTCAGACCCTGCAACGCTTTTGTGGGGAAGTTTTCCCGTTTTTTGCCCGTATCCCGCTCCTAAACTGAAAACTTGGAAGCCCCCACTATCCGTCATTAAAGGATAATCAATATTTAGAAAATTGTGCAAACCTCCCGCTCTTTTAACAACCTGGTGTTCATTTTTACAGTAAAAGTGAAAATTGTTTACCATAAAAATATCGGCCCCCATCTCTTTAGCTCTCTGAAAACCGGTTCCTTTAAGAGCTCCCCTCGTTGCAACCGGGACAAATCCGGGGGTTTGAATACTTCCATGAGGGGTGTGTAATACACCCGTGCGAGCCTTTCCAGCCTTTCTTTTAATTTCAAATTTGAACATATCTTAAATTATGCACCAAAAAAAGAAAAAGGGAAGGATTAACTCTCTTCCCTTTCTTGCATCCGCTTTGCCCTGGCGTTGCAGGGTCAGACCCTGCAACGCTTTTGTGGGGCGGGTTTTGTATTATTTCATTCCTTTCCAAAAAACATCTTGATTGCAAAAATAATCAATCCCACAAAAATCATCGCCGCTATTAAATAAAACGCGGGGAGCGTCCACTGCGGGTCGTGGGCTCTTTCTTCGATGAAATCTTGAAATCGCCATCCTTCGGGAGACACCATCACTCCCAAGAAAAACACCACAGCCATCGCCAAAACTTTGAGCAAGAAATTTCTTACTCTTCTCCCTGTTTCTTTTATTTTCTCTATCAAGGCAAACCCTCCTTTCGATTGTGAAATGAAACTGACTATAACTATATAATAAAAAAGTCTATTTGTCAAAACATCGCCTTAAGTTTGCCACTAAAGAGAAATAACTTCTTTAAATAAAAGCATTGCAGGGTCAGACCCTGCAATGGTGGTATATTTGCCTTACGTGGATTATTTGATAAGAATAAAATCCAATTGGCGCCTCTCTATGCTTCCCCCGGCTAGCTTTACTTTTATCTTGTTCCCAAGAGCGTATCTTTTCCTTTTCCTTGTGCCAATAAGCGCATAATTTTCTTCATCTAAAATATAATAATCGTCGTCCATATCACGAACGGAAATCATTCCTTCGGCTTTTGTTTCCAACTCTTGTACGAAAATACCCGAACTCGTAACTCCGGAAACAATAACATCAAAAACTTTACCGACTTTTTCAAGCATATATTCTACTTGCTTGTAGGCGACAGAACCCCTCTCGGCATCAAGAACATCCAGCTCTTTCAAAGATATTTCCGCCGCAACTTTATCATAATCCTGAGCACTTACCTTTTCACCTTTAATCTTCTTTTTTACGATACGGTGCATCAAAAGATCCGCATATCTTCTTATTGGAGATGTAAAGTGCATGTACTCGCTAACCGCTAACCCGAAATGTTTCTTGTTTTTCGTTGAGTAAGCCGCTTTGGACATTGATCTTAGCACCGTTTTTTTTACTAAAAACTCTTCGTCTTTCCCTTTTATTCTTTCAAAAAGCTTATTCATCTCGGAAGATGAAATCTCTTTTCCTTTAATCTCTATTTTGTAACCAAGCCCCATTAAAAAAGCCATCAACTCGTTTATCACTGCCCTATCTGGCGGTTCGTGAACACGATAAAGAGTATTAAACTTTTCCGAAACCCTCCTGTTTGCAAAAATCATAAACTCTTCTATAAGGCTGTGAGTGAAAAGATGCTCTTTGCGATGAACAGCAAGAGGTCTTCCATCGTGGTCAAGTTCAAAAAGAAGCTCATCATCTTCAATTAAGAGCGCTCCGCTATCTATTCTTTCTTTCTTTAGCCTTTTCGCTATCTTTGCCAAAATGGAAAGCTCGTCGTAGAACTCCCCCTTCCCACTATCCAAAACATTTTGCGCTTTCTTGTAGGTAAATCTTTTTTGGGAGCAGATTACCGTTT
This sequence comes from Candidatus Nealsoniibacteriota bacterium, assembly GCA_003559635.1. Classification (GTDB taxonomy): domain Bacteria; phylum Patescibacteriota; class Minisyncoccia; order Minisyncoccales; family PWPS01; genus PWHW01. The sequence goes on from PWKU01000007.1 coordinate 7,396, forward strand.
CTCCAAACCAGCTATCCGTAATGCTTCCGTCTTCACACATTTTAAAAACGGCGGAAAGTGTCGCTCTGTCTTTGTCGGGATTCAAACTGCAAACATCATTTGAAAGTACCTCTGGGAGCATCGGAATTGTTCTGTCAACCAAATAAATAGAAAACGCCCTCTTTCTTGCCTCTTCGTCAAGTTTTGATTTTTCGGAAACATAATAAGAAACATCCGCAATATGCACTCCTATCTCGTAAACTCCGTCCTCCAGCTTCTTAACCGAAAGCGCGTCATCAAAATCTTTTGCATCATCAGGGTCAATGGTGAAAGTAGGCGTTCCGCGAAAATCTCTCCTGTTTTTCGAATTAAGAACCTTTTTCTTCACTTCTTGTGAATCTTCTCTTACTTTCTTGGGGAAGTCTATAGCAAGCCCCTTCTCAAGAACTATTGAATGAAGCTCGGCATCACTGTCTCCCTTTTTTCCGATAACCTTTATTAACCTCCCCTCCGGATTTTTTTTCGCGTCACCCCAAGAAATAATTTCTACAAGAGCTTTTGTCCCGCTCTTGATATTATTTTTAGGAAGAAAAATATCAACATGCATTTTCGGATCATCGGGTAGAAGAAAGCCAAAACTCTTTCCTTTCTTTTTTTCAATTGTTCCAACAAATCTATTTTTTGCCCTTTTTAAAACCCTCACAATTTCCCCCGTTTGTTTTTCTCCTTTCTTTTTGGGAAGAAGAACAACCTCCACTTCATCGTTATGATGAGCAGTATTCAAAAGAGAAGACTCTATTTTGACATCTTCTTCTGTCTCTTCGCTTCTTAAATAACCGAAGCCGAGACTGGTAATGCTTAATTTTCCTTTAACTTTTTTAGCCATTTTTTTAAACTTTCTATTTTATAGGATTATAGCCTCTGTTCTGCCTATAATCAAATAAAAAAGGGGAGTAACTCCCCTCTTAAAATCTATAAGTTGTTTTAATCCAAAAGGAAAACCCCTTCCAAGGAAGGGGTTTCATTTTTTAGACCAGTGAAACGTTTGCTGCTTTTGGCCCCTTGTTGGAGCTGGCAACTTCGAAATTCACTTTATCTCCTACCTTGAGGTCGTCAAATCTTGTTTCAACAAGATCATTGGAGTGAAAGAAAAGATCATCTTCTCCTTCTCTCTCAATAAAACCAAAACCTCTTTCGGTAAGCGTTTTAATTGTGCCTTCCATTTAGATAAAGTTTTTTATTTAATAAATCCCGCTTAACACGGGAAGTGACAGAAACCCGACCCCATTTCTCCACGTTACATCCATAAGACTACACTATTTTTGTTTTTTTGTCAACGCATTGCAGGGTCAGACTCTGCAATACTATTAAAGGAGGTGTTAAATGGCGGTAAGAAGCGCGGAAATAATGCCCACCAAAAAAATACCATCAAAAATTCCCGCTCCGCCAATAACCATTACTCCTCCATTTTTTCTCAAAATCCACGGAAGGTGGATAAGATCCGCTCCGATTAAAACACCCAAAACTCCCGAGCTAAAAGCAACTTGTGTGGCATATTCGGGCGCCAGCAAAATAGCAAAAAAAGAGGAGAAAAGAACCGGCAGTGCCAAGGAAATAAGTATCCCCTTTTCTTTTACAAAGCGCGCTCCCAAAAAAGCAAAAAAAGTAACAACAGCAGTCGTTATTAACAACGGCTCAATGGGAACCTGTAATAAAAAATACCCGGCAATCAAAAGGGGAAGAAGTGCCCCTCCGACATTTATAGAAATTCCCTGAGGTCTCCACACAATACGCCGCGAAAAACCAAAGAAGCGAGATTCCGTCACTTGGACCATTCCCTTCTTGCCAAGTGGAATGTTAACAAATGATCCGATAGCAGCCAATAGCAGAAGGAGAATTGCATTCAATGAAGAAAAATCCAAAATATCGAGCCCCATTTTAGCAAGATAAAGAAAGAAAAGGCCCGTCAAAATCGGTACAATAATCAAAAGGAATATAAGGAAAAGAAAAATATAAAAAATACCCATACTTCATTCTTACATCAAAAGGAAAAAAATAAAAGCGCCTTTTTTTACTTTTCCCAAGTTATGCTAGAATACACAAACATGCATATTGCCTTTAGTATTATTTCCGTGGGGGTTCTTGTTTTCCTTGCATATTTTTTTGCCTGGCTTTTTAAGTTTGTGAGAATACCGGATGTGCTATTGTTAATGTGTATCGGCCTCCTTCTTGGACCTCTTTTGGGTATTGTCCCTCCGGATTTTTTGGGAGAAGCGGGAAACACGATAGTGATGCTTATTCTGGTAATGATTCTTTTTGAGGGAGCAACAAAGCTTAGACTTCAATATCTCCAAAAAGCAATTTTAGGAACTCTCAGTCTGACTTTGATCAGCTTTCTTCTAACCACACTCGGCGTGGGTTTTCTTCTGTGGAAATTTTTGCCCCTTGATGCTGTTCTCTCTTTCTTAATCGGAGCTATTATCGGAGGTAACGCAACGGCCGTCGTCGTTCCCCTGATTGAAAAAATAAAAATAAAAGAAGAAGCGAAAACCACTCTTTTTTTAGAGTCCGGCTTAAGTGACGTGCTAAGTATTGTTCTTACTCTCGGATTAATCGCCTCACTTGAGGCGGGAGTCTTTCATATTGATTCTGTTGTTTTCAATATTATAATAATGTCAGTCATGGCTGTTATTATCGGTGGAATCTCCGCTCTCTTCTGGTCTTTCTTTCTAAACAAAGTCCATAATGTCCATAACTCCGCTTTTGCCACTCCTGCGTTTGTTTTTATTGTTTACGGAATAACAGAGCTTCTCGGGTATAGTGGCTTGGTATCAATAATCGTTTTTGGAATTATTTTGGGAAATATTCCTACATTAGTTTCTGCGGCTAAAGAGAAGCATACTTTTCTCTATGCCATGTTCCATCCGCAACCCCTTTCAAGCAGAGAACTCTCTTTCTTTTGTGAAATAGTTTTCCTAATAAAGATCTTTTTCTTTATTTTCATCGGTATATCTTTGAATTTTAATGATTTGTCTTTGATTCTTCTTGGTTTGTTGTTGGCATTATTTATTTTTACCATACGCATACCCGCCATTTTGCTTAGTCTTCCAAAGTCTACCCCGAAGTTCGACGCTTCTATAATTACAGTAACCCTTCCTCGTGGATTGGCGGCCGGGGTACTGGCGTTAATCCCCTTACAACGTGGCCTTGAAAACGGGCAAATAGTTCAAGATATCGCTTATGCGGTAATCTTTTTCTCCGTTCTTCTCACCTCTCTCTTGATATTTCTTATCTATAATACAAAAATAAGAAAATTATACGAACACCTATTTCATGAATTTGCCGAAAACCCAAAGGAAGGATCTCCTGAATATCCAAAAAAGCCGGACCTATAAAAAAAGCGCCGGAGGGCGCTTTTTTTCGTTTCTACTTAAAAAAGTTAAAACTCACATCCGACAGCAGCGGCAAGATTGGCAGGACTCCGCCCTTGTTCATGAACCTCTCCATTAATTTGAACCTCGGGAACAAAGCCGGTTAATTTTTCTTCGTTACACCGATCACCGTCATCCATGCATTCTACATAAATTGAACTCAGGACATCGTACCCGCCAAAAGAATCAATAAGCTGCGCACACGCAGGGCAGGTTCTACTTCCGTAAATAACAACTCCTTCTTCTTCTAAACAATCCACAAGTCCAGCCAATTCTCCACTACCACCTTCATCGGCATCGTTATTCAGAGCCTCATCTTCTTCATTCTCTAGAAGTTCTTCTTCGTCATTTTCGGCATTATCAAAGTGTGATATAGCATCACTCTCGGGCTGCGTGATATAAAGTGACCCGCTAATTAGAAGCGCTCCGATTAACATTGCTAGAATAGTTTTATTCATTGGTTTAAAGATTTAATTTACAAATATTTTTCCACTATAAGGAAAGTAGCAGTTGCAGCTGTTCCTGTCAACAGCGACCCCCACGCCATATCGACAATCGTCATTATTATCGGCCACTTTTTTAGCGTCGCATGGTTTGTAAGATCATATGCCCCATAAGCGGCAAGCCCCAAAAGAAGTCCTGATAAAAAAACTCTTACGGCACTAAACTCCCCATAAATTGCCGGAAGAACAATCAGCAAAACGATTGCACCGGCATACAGAGGATAAAATACCGCAACAGGACCCAATCTTACCGTCTCCGCCATAAGATGGCCAATTTGTTTTTTAGCAAACCCCTTTATCACAAAATTCAGCCAAATACCATCTATAGCGAGAAGAAGAAAAAGAGTAACGATGAAGGTAATAACCGGTGTATTCATCTCTTAAATCTCTTTTCGCAAACTCTCTCCTTCTAGATCGATACTCCATGTGACAGAAGTGTCCTCCTCTACATCATCGGTTGCAAAAAAGAGTCTTTTGCCATCCTGCCCCCAACGCAAGCCTCGAAATTCCGGCTTGTAATCTTCATCATACTCGACTTCCAGGGCTTCTAAGATCTCTTCCCCTGAGAGAGTAAATTCTTTTTCCAGTGTCTCTGCATTATCTATTGTAAGATGCTCCCCCGGGGCCCTCTCCGTATTAAGAAAATAGGCAAAATGAGTTCCTTCCGGAGACCACGTTATATCTCCCACTATTCCTCTGTTCTCTTCTCCAAGAAATCTTATCTCCCTTGTTCCGATGTTCAAAACCCAAAAGAGAGAAAAATCAATTGGCATCGCATATGTTGAAACTGAGAAGACAATGCTTTTCACTCCATCCGGAAAGGGAGATGCCGTAGTAAAGCGGGAAAAAGAATTAGGAGTGATGGTTACTCCATCCACTTCTAATGGTTCGTCAAAAAAATCATCCCAATCACCCTTAACCTGCCCCCTCCAATTTTCAATAGTGTATTCAAAAGACACTTCCTCGTCTTCGTTAACAAGCAGAAGAGCCTTGTCATCATCAGCAATAACAACCTTTCTATTAATAAGGTCTATATAATCTACCTGAGATGAAAGAATGTATCCGATGCCAACCACGGCAAGGGAAACGCCAAAAATTAATCCTATTATAAAAAATACGTTTTTCATAAAATTTATTGTATTTAATTATACTTATCCCCTTTAATACTAATTTCTTCATTCTAGCAAAAAAATTTTAATGCAACAAGTTGTCCAAATCCTATTTTATGGTATAATATACAAACAAAGGAGGGGGTGTTTTACTTGAGAGTATATTTTTTTGATATAGACGGAACAATTACGACAAATGAAGGCTTCGGCTTGTCAGAACGGAATGTTCCCCGTTTCATTTTGCACCTTGGTTTGCGCTTATATAAACCGAAAATCAGACCAAAGGCTTTAAAAATCATTAATCAATGCAAGAATAGCGGAAAAATTACTCTTATCACCGCCAGAGGAAAATCTCTGGAAAAAATTACAAAAGGTTTCCTTCAGAAGAATCTCGTTTACTATGACTCTTTGGTTTTCGTCGAACCCGGTCCCGGTTTTTATTTGAGAAAAGTGGATATAGTTGAAAAAGAAGACGATGCCATGCTCTTTGATAATAATAAAAAGATTCTTGAAGAGGCAAAGAAAAGGGGGGTGCCTTGTTCTCCAATTTTATAGAACAAGCAGGCCCCCTGTTTTTTTAATGATCTCTTACACACCTAACATATGCCGTTCCAACTCTTGAGTGGCAATCACGCCTAATTTTCAATTCATCAAAAACTATCTCTCTTATCATATAAGCAGGTTCCCAAAAAGTGCACTCTTCGTCTTTATTTCCCTGAGTGGAAGACCAAAAAATGGCGCTTTCAGAGAGATTATAAAATAATCTGATATTGAATCCCGGTTGATATCCTCCAGGAAGAGCGTTAAATCCGGATGAGCCAAAAAGATTACTATGCCTTAATGATCCATCTCTCCATAAATCGTACCTTCCGGCCAGCTTGCTTCCTTCATTACTTCCACGAAATCCGTAGTTCCTTGTTTCACCCTCCGGCATTCCAACTTCCGTCTCAAGCGTAATCCAATCGTCGTCGGTAGGGATTCTCCATCCAAGAGGACAAATACCTTGCATGCCCTCAGCAACTAGACCACAAGAAATAGAGCTGAAGTTATAAAGTCCTCCATAGGTGCCACACATTCCCCCGTCATTATTATAACAATATCTTTCTATCTCGCAGTCGCGATCTATTTCATCTTGTGTAATACTCAAGTTTTCCGTAATCCAACACTGGCCCCCTACCGCCGCTGTTGTATAATTTTTCCCGCCATATTCCAGCACTTCCCCGCAGGACCAGAAAGTATCTGTGGTAGTGCCGGCAGAATCACTGTGAATCCCTTCTTTCCCATCAGTTACTTGAGTAACTCTATAATAATATGTTGTCTCCGGCAAAAGATCCGTATCGGAATAACTTTCATTTACGGTAGATCCTATTTTCTGATAAATTCCGTCCTCTTCCTCCGACCGGTAAATATAATACTTTTCCGCTCCAACGGAATAATCCCAAATTAAGTAATTCCTTAAAAGAAGATCTTCTTGAAAGCTAACCGTTGTTGCCCGAAGACCGGTGGGAACTCCGGGGTTTGTTCTTGCAGTAGCTCTGGCGCTGTAGTCGCTCTCTTCAAAATCAGCGATCTGAGTAACTTTATAATGATACAACGTGGCCGGCTCTAGTTCGTCGTCCAAATACTCTTTCTCCGCTGTAAACCCGACCCTAGTGTAATGGTCAGAAGAATCTTCTGCGCGATAAATATTGTACTGGCTGACATTGTTATCGCCAGACCAAGAAAGATAAATTTCGCTTGAAGATACGGTTTCCGCAGAAAGATGGACGGGAACATTTTCGCCTCTGAAAAAAATAAAAACAGCTACAACAAAAAATATAACCGCCAAAAAAACAACAACTGCTATTTTTTTATTATTTTTTACAAAATTTCCCATATCCTAAGAGTATTATTCGGTTCCCGAATCGCTGTTATTATTGCCTTCTTTTAACCCCTCTATCTCTTCTTTCGCTTTTTTTAATGCTTTTTTAAGCTCTATCATTTTTAGTTCTCTACCCACCATAAGCTTGCTCATTTTCTCCAACTCGTCCAGTTTCTTTTTCATCTCCTCCGTTCTTTTTTGAACTTTTCCTTCAAGCTGTTCGTTTAACTCATTCAACTCTTTTGTTCTTGCGTTTACTTTAATTTCCAGAATGTCTCTCTCTTCTTCCATACCTTTCTTTGCCTGCTCCAAGTCCTCTATCATTTTATTGAAGTTTTCAGCAACTTCTCCAAACTCATCTTTAGAGAAAACTTCCGCCCGAGCCTTTAAGTTTCCCCTGGCCACTTTTTTTGATACAAGAGAGAGATTTCTTAGTGGACCCATCGTTCTCCTGGATATTAAAAATGACAACAATATTATCGGTAAAAGGAAAACAATTGATAAAAGAGCATAATTTGTCTCCATCATCCTCAAAAATCCAAAAACTTCTTCTTTCGGCTGCATTACTACCAGTTGCCATCCCATATGGAATTTATCGGTTACCACCAACCGAAAACCATAAACCACTTCTTTCCCGTCAATAACGGCATCAAAAACTCCTCCCCCCCTTCCCAAATTCTCTTCCAGAGGATAGTTTTCCGATATTTTCGTAAATATTTTCTCCCTTTCGGGGTGGAATATAATATGTCCTTGTGAGTTTACTAAGACGGGTTTTCCTTCATTTCCCACCCTAAAACCAAGTTCGCGATATAGGGAGGTCATATCAATTTGTAAGACAATAAAGGAAATGATTTCTCCTTCGTCATCAAGATTGGGCACAAAAATCGCCATTATCGGTTCTTCTCCGTCAGAAGGTTCGTATATATCGGAAATCATCAATGTCTTTGTTGCCTTAGCCCTCATAAACCAAGGATTCGAACTTAACTCTCCGTAAGAAGTCCTTCCGGTAGAGCCGATAATATTTTTATCTTTATCGAGAACAGCTATATCTTTGAAAAATACTCGGTAATGGCCGGCAATATTGTCCAGCTCTTTTTGAATCACCTCTTCATCATATTCTTCTCCGGAAGTCAAAATCTCATTTTCTTTCAGCAACTCCGCCGTTAAAAGCGACTGTTCTATAAAACTCTCAACCTGAAGGGCCGCGAGTCCGGAGATCTCCCTTAGATTGTCGTAAGTAATTTGCCTTAGATACCCTCCAAAAAAATAAAAAGTAAAGATTCCACCAAGAAGGAGAGGCAAAAACCCGATTAAGATAAAGATAAACGCCAATTTTGTTCTGAGTTTCATTCTTTATTTTCTTCGATTATCAATAAAGATAAATTATATAAATACATTTTACTTTTCCGCCTTCTTTTCAGATAAGTCAATAACGGAGGCCACCCTATCACCTTCTATTTCTTGGGGAAGCCTTGCTTTAAAATCGTCAAAAACGTGTTCTGAAAAACTCGTTTCCTTGGCCATTGTCTTATAGTAATCTTCACTCAAAATGCTTCTTTCCAGCCCCTCAATAAATAAGAATAAAAATCCAAAGAAGAATAGAAAAGTGGAAACTATAAATATTGTGAAAACTTTCATTTTTTACGTTTGTTTTCTAATTATAGAACTCTTTCCTCCCAAATAGGGTTTTAACACTTCAGGAACCGTAACGGAACCGTCTTTTTGTTGATAGTTTTCTAAAATAGCAACCAAAATCCGTGGAGAGGCTATCGCGGTATTATTAAGAGCAAAGGCGTACTCTCTTTGCCCGTCTTCTTTTTGGTATTTTATGTTAAGTCTTCTGGTCTGCCAGTTTGTTAAATTGGAATCAGAATGTGTTTCCCCATAGGAGTCTCTTGCGGGCATCCATGTTTCAATATCATACATCTTATACTTTCCAGCCCCCATGTCTTCAGTGCAGATACTAAGAACCCTGTACGGGAGCTTTAGCTCTTGCAAAATCTCTTCGGAAAGTTTGCGCATCTCTTCTAAATATCCGTTTGATTCATCGATATCCGCTTTACAAATCACAATCTGTTCAGCCTTCATGAATTCGTGTATTCTATAAAGCCCTTTGACATCTTTCCCATAGCTTCCAACCTCAGATCTGTAACACTGCGATATTCCGCAAGCCTTTATGGGAAGATCTTTTTCTTTGAAAACTTTATCGGAATAATAAGCTAAAAGCGAGGGCTCCGCCGTTCCCACCAAATATTTCGGGTTAGTTATCTCCTCTCCACTGGCAATCTTCCCCGGATTAGATATTTGATAAACTTCGTCTTCGTCAAAAGGAAAATGACCACTGCCAAATAAGGCAAAATCATTAACCAAAGTAGGGGGAATAAAAGGAGTAAAACCTTTTTGGATCAATTTATTCAGCGCGTACCATAAAACTCCAAAATGAAGCAGGACTGCTTCATTTTTTAAATAATACCCTCTAAAACCGGAAACCTTAGCACCGATTTTTAAATCAATAATATCCAAATCTTCTCCGAGCTCCATGTGACTCTTAATCGGAAAGTCGAATTTGGGAATCTCTCCCCATTTTTTTATTTCAACATTATCTTCGTCGCTCTCCCCTCTGGGGGTGTCTTCGGAGGGGATATTAGGAACAATTAACAGCAACTCTTTAAATTTTTGGTCAACTTTACGATACTCTTCTTCTACTTTTTTTAGTTGTTCTTTTATTTTTTTACCTTTTTCAACAAATTTTTCTTTGCCCGAAGAGTCTCCTTTTTCTAGCTTCTTAACCTGCTCTATGTTTTGATTCCTTTCGGCTCGAAGATTTTCAACCTTTTTTAGAAGATCTTTCCTTCGTCCATTCAATTCGATTAAAAAGTCTACATCAATGTCAATCTTTTTAAGAGCCGCCGCCTCCTTTACCGTCTCTTTGTTTTCTTCAATAAACTTAATATCTAACATAAAATTTTATTTTTCACTCGTTAATAATAACACAAATCCTTAATGCAATAAAGGAAAACCGCCTTCAGACAGCTTTACTTTTAGAGAATTGATGCTATTAGGAAAATTAAAAACACCATGCCCAAAATTCCCAACAACAAGGGAGGGAGAAGAAAAAGAACTTTACGCTTAATCCCTGAATTAAATACAAAGTTACCTTTTAATCCTCTAATATGCTTGTAAAGAAAATACATGTAAGTCATTGCCAGCGGCCCCACCAACAAACCCACCAAAGAGCCTCCGATCTCCTCTTTTAGGGGAATATTAAGTACGGCAAGAACAATAGAAAAACCCCAAAAAATAAGAATATTAACCAAAACAAGAAAAAGCAATCGCCAGAGAAAGGGCATAAATATTCCTTTTATATAATCTCGGCTTTTCAGTAAAGCATTCATCCCCTTTAAGTTTTCCACAATTAAAACAAAGGGCGCTAACCCAAACCAAACATAAAACAGTATGCCGGGTATAATAAAAAATAAAGAGCCACCGAAAATCAATAAATTTGTCAAAACAACCACCCACAAGTAGGAAACTACTCTACAGCTTGCTCTTTTATAGGATTCTACAAGACCAGGGCTTTCCTTTCTGTCCTTAATTGCGATAATAAGCGCCACTTGAGCCCAAAGATAAACTACGGTAGAAAGTACTAGTAATATTAATCCAATAAATAGAGGTTCATCATATACGAGAAAACCTTTTTTAAAGAGAGCTAAAAAAACATTGGTCACAATTAAAGGAACAGCCATTATCGCCACCAGTACGTCCAACCTCTCTTTATATGCTTCCCAGGCTTCTTTTAAAATAGCCACCGCCCCCGGGAAAAAAGTCTCCTTTCCCGTTTCTCGTTGATTTTTCATACAACAAATTATTAAAAAAATCTTTGTTTAAACAAATCCCATTTTATATCAATTGAATCTCCCGCTTCTATTAAGTCATTGCATCTTTTGATAAAGGAGTCCATTTTTTCTTCGGGGAAAAAAGTCTCATTAGTGTTTTCAATTACCGTTTCAAATTCTTCAAGAGCTCTTTTACATCTACGGTGCCTCATAAAATATATTCCTTTCTTAAAGTGATAATAATAATTACCCGAAAGTTCCTCAGAAAAATCTCCCGCTTCTTCTACCAAGTTAATTGGCATAGATCTAGCAAGCATATCATCCGATTCAAAGTAATCCGCCATGAAACTAACTACTCCAACCGCTTTTCCTTGGGAATTCAACATCGGGCTTCCACTAGACCCCAGTGAAACTTCAACATCAGATTCTATAAAATGAAATGTTCTGTCGGCGCTTTCTTCCAAAGAAGTAACGCTTCCCGACATAAAAGATGGACTAAGATACCCCTCACTGACCTTTGCGTCTGGCACGCTAAGAGGTCCTACATCATTTCCTTCATCTTTCATAAAATCTAAAATACTCCTCATTCCGGGAAATCCGAAAGTGTAAACCGGCTCTTCCACCCTAACTAACTCCGCATCTCCCAATGAAACAGCGGGCAAGTAGGCAGGTAAGTGAGCTTCGTTTATTCCTATTACGGCAAAATCCTTTTGATCATATACATAATCCTTGTTGGCATATATAATATCTATATCAAAACCATCTTCTAATAAATCTGATAAATCATTCTTTTCCGAGGAAGGGTCAAATAATTTTATTTTACTTTTGGTGTCAAAAGTTGCTCCATTAAAAAACATCCTTTTATTTTTTTCTCTAAGACTTATTTGATCTTGATTTGAGTCATCTTCTGCCCCCTCCCATTTCTCTTTTAGGAAAATCAATTCTTCCTCAGTCAAATCAGCTTCTATCAATTGCTCTGCAAGCACTGCTTCCACCTCCTCTCTAAAAATCCTTTCTTTAATTCCTTCGATGGTGACTACATGTGCATTGGTCAAAATAGTTCCGTGGTGATCAATAATAAACCCTGTTCCTTCCCAGTAGTTATCGACGGGAAAAGTAAGAGACTCTTCTTCCGGTCGTTGTACTACCTCAAGTTTTTCCATATCCACATCAAAAGGCGGAACGGTTATATCTCCCTCTAATATGTGGCCAATTTTTACAATTGCCGGCTCGGTAAGTTTAGCAATTTCAGCGGGTAAAAGTTCGAATTCATCAATTTCTCTTTCTGAAACATCTCCCACAGCAGGCGTTCTCGCAAAAAATATAAAAGAAATCAAGAAAATACAAAAAAGAGTAACACCGCCTATTATGAGTCCCTTTTTCTTTTTCTCGCCCGAAAGTGACTTAACAAAGTCTAACAATATCTCTGCCCTTCCCTCCTTAGTTCCTTCTTGTGGACGAGGTTCTTGAGATTCTGTTGAGCTACTTTCAAAAGAAGAGTCGTCATTCTCTCCCTGAAAAGAAGATTCCACCGATACAAGCGGTGCTCCTTTCGGCTCTTCCTCTTCTTTTTGAGCCGTATTTTGGTTAATTATTTCATCCAGTATTTCCGTCGCACTAGCCCCCCTTTCCTCGGCTTTTTGAAAAAACACATTCTTTTCGGGGTTTTGATTTTTAATTTCTCCTAAAATCAGAGTGTCTTCTACTCCTTGCTCTCTCGCCTTGTTGATCGAAACTACTACTGGCTTGATTTGATTGTCCATGATTTTTTATTGATGTTTTCTCATAGTAACAAAAAAGGGAATTTTATTCAAACACAAAACTCCGGAACCGCCCTAAAAAACAGCCCCGGAATTCACTTCACCTCCGACTTTTAAAAAAATATGATACAGGCGATTATACCAAATAAGACAAAGGCGAAAACAATAAGAATGTTTTTAATCTTCATAATTTTCGCGCTCACTTTAAATATATTAAAGGGAGTGTCGAATTTTTTTCAAAACAACCTGAACCTCACTCTTTAGATTCTCAATTATATCTTCAGTTGTTTAGCATACTTCCCAATAATAGGAAGTTCCTTTTTTTTCTTTCCTAAGACATTTACTATTCCCACAATAGCAAGAATCAAGCACGCCAAAGTAATAAACGGAGCAAGTATCCACCCTATGATAGGCACCACTCCCACAAACATAGCTATCACCGCGGTAATAAGAAGGGTGAGTCCCTGCTTGGCGTGAAACTGTGCAAACTCGTCTCCCTTGGCGGCAAGAAGAGGAACCAGGACAAGGAGTCCAAGATAGCTAAGAAGAGCAATTGCGTTTATTCCTCCCTCCTCTTTTTGAGTCTTCTCTTCTTGGTTGTCATTGCTTTGTTCTTCTTCCTTCTGAGTATTTTCTTCGTTAATATTGTTTTCTTCAGGCATAATTAACCTTTAATAGTTTTTAATAATGACCTTTGTTTTATGATAACAGGTTATCGAGCAAATGCAAATAGCAATTTTAACAAGAAGGCCACACAAGAAATATCACCGATAAATAGAAACACTCTTAATGGTCTTTCCATATTCATTATTATGAAATTATAAAAAATTCAAGGAAAGGAGTATAAAGCCACGAAGCATTGACATACCCTCTCCTTTTGCTAAACTTTGAATAAGAGTGTTCGTTAAGGATGAAATAGTTACCGTAAAAGTTTGGTAGTTTTCATCCGAAGTATGCAAACGCCTTTAAACAATTTATATCATAGATATTATTTTCAGAAGATTGTTGCGACTACCAATCGCAATTCTCGGCTCACCTCCGGAATCTTGGATTAAAGAGCACCAAGACTAATTTTGAAAATATATATTAATCAAGTGCCTTATTTTTAAGGAAACTAGATGGAACCGCGAGAATCCTCGTTCTAGTAAGTTATCTTTTTAATTTATTAGACCGAGGATTTTTTAATATAATTTATAAAACAACAAAAACATGCAAAACAAGAACTTAGAAATTATCCGCCATTCCGGCGCCCATATTTTAGCAGCCTCCGTCAAAGAATTGTGGCCCACTGCCAAGCTAGCCATTGGTCCGGCAACCGATAACGGCTTCTACTACGATTTCGACTTTGGGGAGACAAAGATAAACGAAGAAAACTTTGAAGAGATAGAGAAAAAAATGAAGCACTTGATTAAACAAAATCTCAAGTTTGAAAAATTTGAATTAAGTGTTTCCGAAGCTCTGGAAAAAGAGAAATCGGCAGGCGAAAAATACAAAGTTGCCTTAATCGAAGATTTAAAAAAAGAAGGTAGGGAGAATGTCAGTTATTACAAGACAGATTCTTTTGAAGATTTATGCAGCGGCCCTCATGTTTCATCAACCAAAGAAATAAAGGCGGAAACTTTCAAGATAGATAAAATCGCAGGAGCTTACTGGCGTGGCAATGAGAATAACAAGATGTTAACCCGAATTTATGTTTTAATGTTTGCTTCTAAAGAAGAACTGGGAGAGTACTTGAAAGCGAGAGAAGAGGCGGAAAAAAGAGATCATAGAAAAATAGGAAAGGAGTTAAATCTGTTCCATATTGACGAAAAGGTTGGCTTGGGGCTTCCTCTTTGGCATCCGAAGGGAGCAATTTTGTGGAGATTGGTAGAAGATTACTGGCACAAAAGACATCTGGAAGACGGCTATGACCTGGTCCGTTCACCGCATATCGGAAACCGAATTTTATGGGAAACATCAGGCCACTGGGGCTTTTACGGATCCAGTATGTATCCGCCACTGGAAGTCGGTCAAACACTGGAAGAACAACAACAGAATGAAAAGAATGACTCTCCGGAAGAATATTTATTAAAACCGATGAACTGCCCTTTTCATATTCAGATTTATAAAAATTCTCCCAAATCTTACCGCGATCTTCCTTTACGCTGGGCGGAGTGCGGAACAGTTTACCGTTATGAGAAAAAAGGCGAACTGTCCGGGCTAACCCGTGTCCGCGGATTTACACAAGATGACGCCCACATAATTTGCCGTGCTGACCAAGTTGAAGAAGAATTAAAAAGAGTGGTAGATTTTACCCTCTCAATATTCCAAGCATTCGGCTTTGACATTACTTTAATTAATGTATATTTGTCTTTGCGCGGTTTAGATAACAAAAAAAAATATGCCGGGAGTGATGAAAACTGGGAGTTTGCGCAAAACACTTTGCGTAAGGTGGCGAAAGAGAAAAATCTTTCATTTGTTGAAGAAGAAGATGAGGCCGCTTTTTATGGCCCAAAACTTCATTTTAAATTAAAAGATGTTTTAGGCCGAGAATGGCAATGTTCAACTTTACAGTTTGACTTCAATTTGCCGGAGCGGTTTGATATGACTTATGTAAATAAGAATTCGGTAACCGAAAGGCCTTATGTTTTACATCGAGCACTATTTGGTTCTTTTGAGCGTTTTTTGGCATTACTAATAGAACATTATGCCGGTGCACTCCCCGTTTGGCTTTCCCCAACACAAGTAAAGTTGCTCTCTGTTAATGAGAACCATATGGATTATTGCCAAAAACTTGGTGATGAATTTAATTCAAATGGCATAAGAGTCGAGATAGATAACAGCAATGAGACTGTAGGCAATAAAATTAGAAAAGCCGTTCAAGAAAAAATACCCTATATTTTGGTAATAGGTGACAAGGAGCTAAAATCGGAGATGCTTTCTGTAAGAGACAGAGGCGCGCAAGATACCAGAGAAGTAAGTAAGGAAAACTTCATTAAAGAAATAAAAGACACAACTCTCGCACACCGCTAATACTAGATAATGCTTGAGGGGGCGCCGATGTTTGCAAAAAAACTAAGTCAATGCCTTGCCATTGATATTTTCTACTCGTTTTCTATCTTCTTATTTTTCTACTTCTCTTATTAGAGGTATTCCCTGCTCTCCGGAAGGAATATATACGGTAGTATGGTTAGGGCTGTCAGCCATTTTTGTCTGTGCCTGAATAGCTAAATATTCCAGATAGGCGCTGTCTATCCCTTCTTTTATTATCGCCATTGCTTCTGCTGCTCCCTTGGCTCTTTCCACTTCCGCCTCTCTCAAGAGCTTGGAGCTATCAAGCTCGGCTCTGGCCTCTTCAACCGCCACCTGACGAGTGTATTCCGCCTCCCTCAGTTCGGCCTGACCGCTAAGTGTTCTTTGCCACACTCTGTATTGAGGCAACCCAAACATAAGGCCACCAATAAATATTAAAGTTAGGACAACTACCGGTGCTACAAGTTTTTCGTTTCTCATATTTTGTTTATATTTAAGCTTAGTAATTACCCTCCTTTTTAGATTGTACCACAAGATAAAGGCCCTGAAAACAATGCTAACAAAGTTGCCCAAAATAAAGTTCTTGCCAAAAGCATAACCCAATCTAGCAAAAATTCTTTTAGAAAATTATTCTTCCCAGCGGAAGAATAACCATAAAGTACACATTACGATTGATAGATATCCAACTTTCGGAGGCTAAGCCTCCGAAATAGATTAATTGAGTAGTTTAAAAGTAGAAATCACTTCGTTGCATTTGTCATGATGCTCTGAGCACCTTACAATGTGCGCATACTCGTCTTCTATAACATACAGCTTCACTTCGGGAACCTCTTTCGTGGTGTCATAAAAAACTGACTTGGTAATATATTCCGCTTTAAAAGATTTTTTACCTTCAATTATGTCTTCTTCCACTTCTATTTCCGTAATATTGTTTCGATTAAGCAAGCTGTCTATTCTTAAATCGTATCCTACTTTATCATAACCAACAGATACGGTTACCACAACATCTCCTTCAATCAAAAGTTCAAAGTCGCTGATCAAGTAAGCTTCTTCTTCTATTACCTTCGAGTTTATTGGATGCCCAATCTCAAAACTATATTCCTCGTTTCTGTAAATTTCCCACCCATTGGCTTCTTTTGGCTTCTCATCAAAAACATACAGAAAGAATAATGCGATTGCCCCTCCCAATAAAATAATAAGTATTAAAACACGTATTGCTACTGGTATTTGTTTTCTTGCCATAATAATTTAATGTTTCGATCCTTCTGACTTGTCCATATCCATCGCACCAACATACTAAAAAAGCTTTTACTAACAATACAAAGCTAAAGCGCTATATTTTCTTACTGTTGTTCTGGTATTTTCTCTGGTGCATCCATTTTTTCCTCTCCGCTCCGTTCTCCTTCTCCTTTTTTTGAGACAGTTGTTAAGTACGCAACAGGAAGTAACCCTCCCAGAGCCCCGGATAATACCGCAAATGCACCCCCCAACAGAGCAATAATAATAAACAGCAAATTATTAAGAAGACCTTTTCCTTTAAGAATTAGGAATGAAAATACAATACAAGCAATAACAGCAATAGACTGGCCTATTAAAAATCCGTAATGAAGAATAACTTCCCCCAGTAATATTCCTAAAAATGATCCAATCAAAAATGATATTAATATTAGAAAAAACAAATAGGTAAAATAAAAACCTACTGCCTCCTTTACGTTTCTCTTGTAATCAAACTTCATTAGGTTATTAAACATAGTAGACTCTATTTAATTTTATAATACTTTAACTATACCACTAATAAAAATTTGAGCAAATAATTTAAGCCAATATATTCGTTTTAAAAATAATACACTTAATATCTATATAAAAATCACAAAAGATGTCTTTGTTATTAATTATTTTTTCATTAGTCACCTGTTTTGTGCCCTAACAATCCATCTAAGAGCTGAAGAGTTCCTCTAAGTTGGAAGTCATTATAAAGAAAAATTAGATCCAACTACTCCTCCAGCCAAAAAACAATGATTAAGATTCCTCCTGCTGTTGGTATCTGTTTTTTTTACCATAATTTTATTAAATAAACTTTATTGGGTAATTATAATAACAAAACCACCTTTCTGCCAACTGGCGGATACAAGGTGGTAATGCTTACTTTGCCATGATTATTGTCGAAGGGCTTGTCCTATTTCATTTTAAGTTCATAAACTATATCCTTGTTGTTGCCCACAACCCAAAGACTATCTCCGACCCACTCCATGCCTCCCGGCCAAGAGTCCGGCGCTTGAAATTCGGCTATTACAGT
Organism: Candidatus Nealsoniibacteriota bacterium; assembly: GCA_003559635.1. Taxonomy (GTDB): domain Bacteria; phylum Patescibacteriota; class Minisyncoccia; order Minisyncoccales; family PWPS01; genus PWHW01. The sequence goes on from PWKU01000007.1 coordinate 25,183, forward strand.
TCCACTGGTATCAAGTTTGTATATCGTTCCCAGCTCTGGCGCATTTGCAGTGTTTCCATGCCATAAATACTCTCCGCTCATACTCCGCACATTGAACAATACTAGAGCCTATCAAAAAAAGGGGATGGAATCCCCTTTCTTTGATTAAAGTCTTCTGTCTCTCTTATGGGCGTCCCGGGGCTTGTGGTCTACCCTCATTTTCGGGAATCTCATTTCCTGTTTCCGGCACAGGCATTATTTCTTCACGTTCTTGTGTTTCCAGAAGGTCAGGAGTTCCGCCGGGTCCTTCTGTTTCAGCTCCATTGTCTTGTTCCGGCATTTGAGGATCTGCTGGAACCTCAGGCATCCCATCTTCTGGTGTAACAGGAATTCTCTCTTCTATATCTTCTCTGGTTGGAACTTCCGGAACAGGCACGCCCTCTTCTCTTAAGTTTTCCAACCTCTGTCCTGTTTCTTGTCTTTTGTTCTCCATATTCTCCGATTCCTCTTCTCTTTTTTCATCCGAAATTGCTCTCATCGCCTCTTCGTGTCCGCGCATTGCTCTTTCCATCGCTCTTTCAATGGCTGGTTTAGCCTCTTCGGGAACTTTTTCGTATACATCAGCTAGAGTTTCTTGGTGTCTTAAAGTAGCTTCAGACACTCTGGTTAAAACATCATCCGTGTCTTCTCCTCTTTCTCTTGCTCTTTCTGCTCTTGACAAAGCATTTTCCACTTGTTCTTGATATCTTTCAATTGCCCTTTCAGCCATTTCTGTATTTCCTTTGTCCGCCAATGCCTTGGCTTCAGACAATCTCTTCTCTGATAAATTCAGGAAACGCTCTGCCTTAGCGTTATCTCCAAAAGTAAAGATGGTTCCAATATTCTCTGACAAACTTTTTAGGAAATAAAAAGGACTATCAGGAAGCATGCCTGGATCCGGCAGGTCATTTGTTTGCCCGTATGCCACGCCACCAAACAAAAAGACCAGAACCATAAAGATTGCGATAACTTTTTTATTTATAGTTAGCATATTTTTTAAATTGATTAATTCGATTGACAATTCGACTATTTTTATTATAGCATGAAACCAGTCTAAAGATAACCCGTGACCCCACTAAACAAAAACCACCCCTCCGTCAACTGGCGGATGAAGGGTGGCCTGTGGCAGTTCGCTCCTTAGATTCTGCTTGGTATAAAAATAAAAAGCCCGGAAGGTTCTCCGAGCTTAAGAAGTAAAGGTTGGTGTTAAGGATTACACTATATCTTATTTCTCTTTTCTTCTATCCTCCTTTCGGTCTCTAGTTTAGCAAGCATAACAATAGCAGAAACAATCATTTCCGCTATGGCTTCATCTGCTATTCCCTTCGCCCCAGAGACACCTATACTGATACCATCGCGGGTAACGCCCCCAGGATAGAGATATTCACCCTTTCTTAATTTCCATGGCTGGGTTGCCACCAAGATGCTTGTGTTTGTTCCTTCTCTTTCGGCTGCAATTAGTTTTGCAAGAGCGATTTGGGAAAAAGATTTTTCTTTTCCCCATCCTTTCTGCCAAATAGTAAAAACTTCTCCGATCTGATAATAATGCGGATTAATCGTTTCCTCCGAAGCAATATTCACCATAATCGCAACCCATTTTGGCCCCCATGTTGTTCCCTCTTCTTCAAGAATCTTTTCAACGCTGGGAACAACCATCTCTATTGCCCTATCTACCATTCTTTTCGTTAAAATCTTCATCACTTTTCCTCCTTTTTGTTTAGAGTTCAAGAAGCAAAAAAATAGGGAAAATATCCCTACCCTCCTTTGTTGATATAATACAATAATTTCAGAAGAAAGACAATCCCGAGAAAATATCTCGGGAATTATTGCTCTTGTTCTTTCTTGTTCGTTCTTATCCTTTGCTCCGGGAATGGGACAAAGCATGCCCCGTA
>PWKU01000041.1 GCA_003559635.1 Candidatus Nealsoniibacteriota bacterium
AGGAGGAAGTAAAACTATAACCAATCACGAACTAATTACCAGAAAGCTTAATTTTTCAAGACACTCTCTTAACGAGTGTATTACTAGGCCGGAACATCTGGAGGATGTTCTAGAAGGGAGAAGAGCTGGCCAGATGCCTTTCTTCGGACCCCTAGCGGAAGAACAGAGGCTTCCCCGCTCTACAAAATCAAGAGAGGAGGGCTTTATTGTCAATACCAGCGACTTAAATTGGTTCTGTTGTTCAGACTCCCGCCTCAGAGATTAATAAAATTCGCTTTTTATGAAGAAAGGTTTTATTTTACTTCTTATTGTTTTTTCTTTGTCTCTCCTTGGAGTTTCATTCCTATTCGCTCAAGAAAGCCAAAGTAGGATGGAAGTGGAATACCCTCAAATTGGAGACGTTAGACCAACTTATTCCGAAGGAGAAGGGCTTTCAGAGTACATTGTCTATATGGTGTATTTCTTGATAGCTCTCTCTGTTGTGATAACCCTTTTTTCTCTCGTTAGGGGGGGTGTTTCGTGGTTAACCGCAAGAGGAGACCCTATGAAGATAAAAGAAGGGAAAGACCGTATTACCGGTTCCATTTTTGGTCTTATTATTATTCTTTCCAGTTTTGTTTTCCTTTCTTCTATTAACCCCGCTCTCATAGAATTGGAAGATTTGGAGGTTGTTGAGGTAGAAGAATCTTTTCTCCCTGGTATCTATCTCTCTCTAAATCAAAGCATTCCCGAAGATATAGAAGATATGCCCGATGTCCGCAGAATAAGCGCTTCCATAAGAAATTTAGAGGACTTTAATGTCCGCTCAATACGGATTGCAAACCAACTGGACGGAAGGGGAAGAATTCTAGGTTATTATTACGCGGTAGTTTTACACGAACTTCGTGGCTTTCGGGGACGGTGCGCCGTCTTTAAAAACGACGATCCTAAACCAAAAGATTTTATAGTTCCGGAGGGAGTTTCTTCTATAAGTGTTATTAGAGTTAATGACAAACCCTTGGAGATTGGAGGAATGAGAGCTTATGCAAGACCCGACTTCAACGAACTCTACCCTTCACAGTCTCTTAATTTACACACAGAAAGCTTTAAACATCTCTCTATTAAAGAAACATGGTCTGTGGATATAGCCGGCAGTTACGCATTAATACTCGCCTCCGGAAACAGCTGGGAAACAACAGGAGACGGTTGCGGGGTTTTTTTGGATTCTAAACCTCTTCCTGACTTAAAAGAACACCATATGAATAAGTGTAATCCGAGAAAAGCGATGCCCTTCTTTTCTTCATACGAGTCGTGTTCCACGCATTATATGGCCCTCCCTCTTTTTAAATAGATACTATTTTTCTTCTCTCTTTTTTTTAATAACAAGCCTTCTTTCCCTTCCTTCACCTATACTTTCTGTGACCAAGTCTTCTATTTCCGCCAGAGTTGTGTGAATAATTCTTCTTTCAAAAGGAGACATTGGTGGGAATTTTTTTTCTATACCCGTCAAAGAAACTTCTTCTCCCGCTTCCTTTGCAATGGTTATTAGATACTCCTTTTTCCTTCTCCTGTAGTCGTTGACATCAAGATAGATAAAAAGAGGGCTTTCTACTTTTTTTCTAACCAGCGTTTTGAGTAATTTTTCCGTTTCTACTAAAGTTTGTCCTTTTTCTCCGATAAGTATCTGCGGATCTTTCATCTTAACATCAACACACAGGGATGTGTCTTCTTGTAAACAAAAATCAACCTTTATGTCCTCATCTATAAAGTAAAAAAAATCTTTAATTGCTTTCTTTATTTCCTCCATCTTTTTTTTCTTTATCTTCTCTTCTTATAATATACTGCTGAAAAATAGAAAAAGCAACTGTTATGACCCAATAGAGTCCGACAACCGAAGGAAGTCCCAAAAGAATAATAAATGTAAAGCCAGGCAAAAAATACACCATTTGCGACTGTATCGCTTTGGCTGTGTCTTGTTTGTCAGTAGTCTTCCTTTTGGCCGCCATCATCTTCATTTGCGCATATTGCCCTCCCGCAGCCAAAATAGCTAAAAATATGTTGGGGTTTGAGAGATCTACCAATCCTAAAAAATTATAATTTATAATTTCAGGCTCGTTTATAAAGTCATAGAGATGTTTCATTTCTTCCTTTTCCAGACCTCTGTTGAAGATTTGAAAGAGAGAAACAAGAAGGGGAAGTTGTATGAGCAAAGGAAGCATCCCTGAGAAAGGATTTATCTTCTTCTCTTTATAAAGCTCCATTGTTGCCTTGGCTTGCTTTTCTTTGTTGTCTTTATATTTTTCTTGAATCTTCTTAATCTCGGGCTGTATCGCCTCCATTTCCTTCTGTGACCTTGCAGCCTTAATGCCGAGAGGATGCATCACCGTCTTAATCAGAATCGTTAGTAAAATAACGGCAACCCCGAGATCAAAAAAGGGTATTATGTTATAAAGAAATATAAGTAAATTAAAAAGCGGTTGATATATAGCGATGTAAAGAATTTGAGCCATTTTCTAAATTAATTTTAGTCTTTTAAAAGCCTTTTCCACCTCTTCTTTTATTTCTTCGTATTCTTTGCCCCTTGCTTCTCTTTTTATTATAAAAATAACATCTTTGTCTTCCCTTAAAAGGGGAATATAGTTTCGCACTGCTTCTCTAAAAAGTCTTCTTATCTTATTTCTCCGTACAGCTTTTCTCTCTTTCTTATTAGAAACAACAAAAGCGAAGCGGGGATGAGAAAGGCTGTTTTTTTTTGTTTTTAATATAAAAAAGTGTCCGAAAAAACTATCTCCCTCTTGGAACACTTTTTCAAAATCCTTTTTTTTCTTTATTCTGTTTTTAAAAGGCAGCATAAAAAAAACCTAGGCAGAGATCTTTTTTCTCCCCTTCTTCATTCTTTTTTTAAGAACATTCTTTCCGCCTTTGGTTTTTTTCCTAACTAAAAACCCGTGCGTCTTTTTTCTTTTTCTGTTCTTGAGAATTCCTGAATAAGACATGATTTTAGCTTAAAATTATTAAAAAGCTCCGCCATTCTACTTCATTTTTAGCAAAAAGTCAATTTTAATGGACCCTAATATTCCACGCAATCCCTTAAAAGTATCTAAGTAATGTTTGCTCGAGCCTGCTTTTAAAACAAAGTTACTCCCAAAACTTTTTCCACAAAACCTCTATCCGCTCCGAGGGATAATTTTCATATTCGGCTTTAATCCATAGTTCTAATTCACCAAGAGCTTCACTAACATCACCAAGAAAGTAGGCCATAATATATCCTTCATACATGTCGCTGGGTCCTCTAAACTTCGGCTCACCTAGAATTCCTTCTATCTCGTTAAAAGTCATTCCCACCTTAATGCCTAAAATTTCCGCACCCGGATAGAGATACAAATTATTTACAACCCCCTCTTCCCCCGCAAAAATAAAAGACAGGTTTTTATCTTTGTAATAAAATTTTTCTCCTCCCGCGGCATCAACCGTCATTATCTCATCCGGCTCCCCATACTCCTCAACAAGTTTTTTCTTTGTTTTTCCTAGATTCTCCAACACATCATCCTCATAAAACTCTTTATCTTTCATTGCTTCAATCTCCGCCATCCTTTCTTCTGTTGGTTCTTCTTCAAAAACCAAACTGTCTTCCACATCTCTTTTTTCATTAGTAAAATAGAAAGAGGCGGCCGTTAATACAACAAAGAAGACAATAACTACGCCTAAAATAATATATTTTCTTTTGTCCATATTTTTAAAAATTATTTTTTAATCTTTCCTTATTATACTAAATTAAAACAAAAAAGAAAGAGAAATTTAGACAATCCGAAACAGTCATATAAAATCTCAAGATTGAAGATAGAAAAGTAGTCGGGGATTCCTCCTCCTTTATGTTTTAAAAATAAAAGTTATTACTCCATTCCCCATCTTTTCCACAAGTTTTCCTTTTTTTAACACTTTTAGGCAGTTTTCCCCAATTTTCTTCTTTATGCTATACTCGTTTTACCTTAATCTCTTCTATTTTATGAAAAAAGAAAACCTTTGGAAAACTACTCTTGCTCAAATACAGATAGATATATCCGAGGCCAATTTTAATACTTGGTTTAAAGGAACAAGTATTTCCGCTCTTAATAACAAAAAAGCCGTTATCGGGGTTCCTAATGCCTTTGCTAAAGAATGGATAGAAAATAAATATCATAAAATTATATTAAAAGCATTAAAAAAACTAGATAAAGATATAAAAGAAGTGGATTATGCTGTCATTTCTAACCCTCTTGCTATATCTGAAGAGAAGAAGAAGGTAAAAAAGAATAATAGGGAAAAAGCCAGTACGGCAAGCCAAATGGAATTCCAAGAGCTGTCCGTAGATCGTGAGACGGGTCTGAATCCGAAATATTCTTTTAATAATTTTATAATAGGTCCCTTTAACGAATTAGCTCACGCGGCGGGAACTGCCATAACCGAAAGCCCCGGATCGATTTACAACCCCCTTTTCTTGTACAGTAAGACGGGATTAGGTAAGACACACCTTCTACAAGCAATGGGAAATAAAATTAAAGATAGCGTAGATGGGAAAAAAGTTCTTTATATTCCCGCTCAGAAATTTATTTCCGAGATTATTTCCGCTATTAGGGGAAATAAAATGGATGACTTTCGACGCCAGTACAGGGATATTGACGTCTTAATTATCGATGATATTCAGTTTTTATCGGGCAAGGAAAAAACCCAAGAAGAGTTTTTTCACACCTTTAACGACCTCTATGAAAAAAATAAACAAATAATTCTTTCTTCCGACAGACATCCAAAATCAATCGCCTCACTAACCGACAGACTGAGGTCAAGATTTGAAGGAGGTATGCTCGCTGATATAGGAACTCCCGATATAGAAACGAGATCAGCTATTTTAAAAACAAAAGCCCAAGAAAAGAATTTTTTTCTACCCGATGATGTTTGTTACTATATTGCAGAAAATGTACAAAGAAGTATTCGTGAGCTGGAAGGAATCTTAAACAAACTGATCATACACCACCAAGTAACAAAAAAGAATATAGATATTAATATTGTAAAATCTTTTCTAAAAAACATCTCCCAATCATCTTTCTCCTCATTTACTTTTGATAAACTACTTAAAACAGTGGCAAGTTTTTATGATACTAGTGAGAAAGAGATAATGGGAAGCTCAAGAAAAAGAGAGATTGTTAAATCAAGACAAGTGATTATATACTTCTTAAGAAAGGAGTTAAATTATTCTTATCCCTATATTGCAAAAAAAATAGGGGGGAAAGACCACACAACTATAATTTATTCTTATTCAAAGATGTAAAAAGAAATACAAAGAAGCGATGATATTAAAGAAGAAATAACATATATAAAAGAAAATTTAATATCTGCATAAAGAGTTTAAAAGTTGTGGAAAAGATTAGTAAAAAAAGTTAATAAAAGAGTGTTATTTTAAAACCCATTCTTTCCACTAAGTTTTAATTGGATTATAAACATCTTTACCACCCCCTTTTTACCACCTTAAATAGGCTTAAAATAAAACTTATTAACACTATATATAAATACTATAAAAAAATAATAATAATTTAATTATGAATATTGTTTTATTGCAAAATAAATTAAAAGAGGGTTTAGGTATTATTGGAAGAGGAACATCTAAATCAACATCTCTTCCTATTCTTAAAAATATTCTTTTTAATGTAAAAGATGATTTTTTAAACATATCAGCAACAGATTTAGAAATAGCTATAAAATGGTGGACTTTAGTTAAAAGTGGTAAAGATGGTTCTATTACAGTTCCTTATAATTCACTTTCTTCTTTTGTGAATTTATTACCCGATAAAAAGATAAATTTAAATGTTGAAAATAATAACCTTTTTATAGATTGCGAAGATTATAAAACACAAATAAATAGCATTAGTGCAGATGAATTTCCAATTATTCCCATAGTCAAAGAAAAGGAAAAAGTTAAAATAAATAGTAATATGCTTTGTGATAGCCTATTACAAATTATTGATATTCCTTCTCTTTCTAAGGTTAAGCCTGAGATATCGGGGGTTCTTTTCTTTTTTAATAAAGGAGAGTTAAAATTAGTAGCAACTGATAGTTATAGATTGGCGGAAAAAAAGGTTTTTATTAAAAACCAAACTACTGGTAGTTTTTCTTTTATTATTCCACAAAGAACGGCAAGAGAAGTGGTAAATATTTTTAAAGACTTTAGTAAAGATATAGATATTGTTTTTGGCGATAATCAGATTTTATTTAAAGTTAAAATGGATGACTTTGACCAATCACAAATTGAACTTACTTCTAAAATTATTGAGGGAAATTACCCTAACTATGAAGCTATAATTCCCAAAGAATATAAAACACAGATTGTTTTAGATAGAGAGGAGTTCTTGAATAAAGTAAAAGCGGCCAGTGTCTTTACCAGTAAAGTGAACGAGGTTAATTTAGAGTTTTCTCCCGAACAAGGAGAAGTGGTTATAAAAAGCAGTAATAACGATCTCGGAAATTATACAGCGAAAACAAGTGGAAGAGCAGAAGGAGAAGAGGTGAAAATATCTTTTAATTACCGATTTTTATTAGATGGTCTATTAAGTACAAAAAGCTCTGAAATTATTTTTGAGGTAAGTGACGAAAGTAGTCCTGGAGTTATAAAGCCGGTAGGAAGAAGTGATTTTCTTTATGTGGTAATGCCTATTAAAAACTAAAGAGTTGACTCTATAAAGCTTCTCCATAAAGGGGCTGCCGTAGTTACACCCGGAGCGTTAATCATAGAGCTATTATCATTGTTTCCTACCCAGACGCCGACAACAATATCTTTTGTGTAACCAATAGTCCACGCATCTCTAAAATTTTGAGTACTTCCTGTTTTTACCGCTACCTCATGAAAAGGGAAGTAAAGAGGAGAATTCCATCCGAAAACAGGAGCCCTGGATTCGTTGTCTTGTAATATGGATGTTATCTCTTTTGCCACACTGGGTTGTAGCACTCTCCTTGAAGTATTTGTATTTTTTTCAATAATATTATTATCTTTATCTATAATTTTTGAAATAAAAACAGGAGTATTTCTATACCCTTCAGTCGCAAAAATACCATAAGCAGAGGTCATTTCCAATAACTTTACATCTCCCCCTCCCAGTACAAGTGGTAGGCCGTAAAAATCGGGAGAATAAGCGAGGTTAATACCGAACTTTCTTGCATTCTCCACGCTTTTTCTGAGCCCGGCAAAGTCTTTTAGAACTTTGACAGAGGGAACATTTAAAGATTGAGCCAGTGCCTCTCTTAATGTAACCTCTCCTCTAAATAGGCCGTCGTAGTTTCTTGGAATATAAGGATTGCTGGGAGTCCCAAAATTTGTCATTTCATCTACAACAACATTTTCTCCACTATAACCGTTTTCAAAGGCTGTTGCGTAAACAAAGGGTTTAAAAGCGGATCCCGGTTGTCTATTTCTTGTGGTTACATTTGTAAAAGGATCAAATTTACAGTCGACTCCCGGGCGGCATCCCGAAGGAAGAGGTTCTTGGAAATAATCGGCGGAACCGACCATAGCTAAAATATCTCCTGTTTTTGGATCTATAACTACCATTGCCGCATTATAAGCGCCATGATTGCGAAGACTATTCATTCTCTCTTTTATTACATTTTCCGCTTTTTTCTGAAGTTCAAAATCTATTGTGGTATAAACACTAAAACCTTCTTCTTCTAGAAAATCATCCCCGTATTTTGTTTCCAATATTTCTTTAACATACATTACAAAATGTGGGGCTCTTAAATAGTCTTTGGGTTGGTGAAAAACCAATTCTTCTTCTTTTGCCTCTTCCAGCTCCTCAGCGGTTATCAGATCAGATAAATGCATTCTTTCCAAGAGCCGATTTTTTCTTCTTAATAACTCTTCTAAATTATTACCATAAGGAGAGAGATAACTTGGCGCGGGTATAAGAGAAACAAGAGTTGCCGATTCCGCTAAAGTCAGCTCGGTAGATGATTTATTGAAATAAATTTGGGCTGCGGACTCAATGCCGTAAGCATTGGAGCCGAAAGGTATTTGATTAAGATAAAACTCAAGGATTTCTTCCTTAGAATATCTTCTTTCCAACTCCAGTGTTAGAATAATTTCTCTTATCTTTCTCATTACTTTTCTTTCAGGGGTGAGAAGAGCGGACCTTACAAACTGCTGAGAAATAGTGGATCCTCCCGCTATTGTTCTACCTGCTTGAAAATTCAACAGTATAGACCTTAAAATTCCTTGAAAGTCTATGCCGATATGTTCGTAGAAATTGGAATCCTCGGCGGTAAGAAGAGTATTGATAAAATGATCAGGGACCTCTTCTATATCAATAACTTCCCTTTTTTCTTCACCATGGATAACATATAGAGTGTTTTTTCCGTCTCTATCATATATCTTTGTCGGCTCTGCTGTTGGACGGTCGGTATATCTTTCCGGTCGGGGAAGGTCGCGAGCGAAAAAGAGAAAAAGAGAAAGTAAAAGCAAAACCGCCGTAAGAAAAAATATTACGGAGAAATAAAAAATACTAAGAGAGTATTTTTTTAAATTTTCTTTTTTCTTCTTGTTCATCGCCGTCTATTATACTTCAAAAAAAATGTCCTTTCAACTTTTTATCTTAAGACTAAAGAATAAAAACTTAATAAGGAGAGGTTTCTTTAATAATTCCACAAAGCGCAACTCCTAGCGCATCGGCGGCATCGGCGGGGTGGGGCTTCTCTTCTAAATTAAGGGTTATTCTAATCATTTCTTGAACCTGGTTTTTATCAGCCTTACCGTAGCCGGTGACCACGGTTTTTACCTCTAGAGGAGTAAATTCACAGACGCTAATCTTAGAGTTTTCCGCTATGAGGAGAATGGCTCCTTTCGCTTGGCTGACAGGAAAGGCACTCTTTACATTTTTGAAAAAATATAAGTTTTCAACCGCCAAAAGGTCGGGAGAATATTTTTTTATCAAAGATGATATCTTTTTATCCAAAACGCCCAACCGCGCTGGAGTTGCATCTTTTTTACTTGTTTTTATAACTCCATAAGCCAAACAGCAAAAAGAATCTTCCTCTTTTTTAACAACTCCGTATCCCGTGGTTGCAATGCCCGGGTCTATTCCTATTACAATCATATGTTTGTATAAACTGCTTCAACAGATTCGCTTTCTCTAAGAGACTGAAGAAGTCTTTCACATTTATCGTCTTTTATATTGAGAAGTTTTTGCGGTTGCCAGCCAAGATAGGCTGTTATTATATCTACACCTCTTTCAGAGAGAAAATTTCTTATTTTTTTTATGTTGTCCGGTGATGTATATATAATAATAGAACCATCCCTTTCATTTATATCCTCCGCGCCCTCTTCTATAATTTTCAGGGATAAATTATCATTTAGTTTTTCCGAGTCTATTTCAATAATACCCTTTTGACTAAAAAGCCATTTTACCGAGCCCAGATCGGCAAGCTTTCCATCATGCTTTTTTAAAATCTCTTTAATCTCCTCTAAATTACGGTTTTTATTGTCCGTGGAACCCGCTATTATAATAGCAATATTTTCCGGACCATAGGCCTCATAAAGAAAGTCTTCTAATTTTCCCTCATCTCCTTCTCCGGAACCCCTTTTTATAGCTCTGTCAATATTTTCTTTAGGCATATCCGCCTCTTTCGCCTTTTCAATTGCAATTCGCAAGGAAGAATTTGATGACGGATCTTTCCCTTTTTCTTTTACGGAAGAAATAATAAGGCGAGATATTTTAGAAAAAACAACACCTCTTTTTTGATCTGAGGCTTCTTTTTTTCTTTTTATGTTTTTGAAGTGACTGTGTCCTGCCATTTTCTTTTTAAATATATAATAAGAAACCCGAAAAACAAAGATGGGAGAAGAGATAATAGAAATATGCCGGCTATTCCTTCTTCATTACTTTTAATTTTTTCTCTTTCAATCTCCAAAGGAAGAATTAGGGGAGGATACGCATGGAAGTCCAGAGAATTATCACCGCTCAGGACATAACTTCCACCTTCCTTAATTCTTTTTATTATCTGACCCTCTTTTGGATTTTCCAAAGGTCTTCCTTTAAGATATTGATTTTCTCCATCGCCCCAGGCGACGGCGTCTATCAGTGAGCCGTTACTATCGAAAAGAGCAATACTGTTATTGGAAGAAAGATATTGAGTAGAAAAAACATCCGCATTCATTTTAGAAGGAAAATTATCTTCTCTTGAACTGGCCCAAAGAAAATAATCGTTTGTCTTGATAGTGCTGTCTGCGGGAAAAACCCTTACGGAGTTGTCCGTCCCGGTAGATGTTTTTTTGCGTAAATTATATCCGGAGATATCAATGTCTCTCTCTGAAGGGTTATAAAGCCTTATATAACACTCATCAACGCTTTCTCCTTCTATCTGAACTTCACTGATTATAATGCCAATGGTAAAAAAAGGGAAAAAAAGAAAGGAGAAAAAACAGATATAGAAAAATTTAAGCATTAATTTTTGTAGATTGTTTCTTTGCTCTGGGGGATATAGGCGGACAAAAGAATCTCCAAGACAAGTTCTTGGGAAGAGAAGCTTTTACTTTGTGTAGCACTACTTCTTTTTCAGATAATCTTTCGCTTTTTCGGTAATAACTCTTCCTCGGGGAGTCCTTCTAATGAAGCCTGCTTGCATAAGATAGGGCTCGTATATTTCAATTATTGTTTCTTCTTCTTCAGAGGAAGCAATTGCCAAAGACTGTAGTCCCGCAGGACCTCCGTCAAACTTATTAAGTAAGACTTCTAAAACTTTTCTGTCTCCTGATTCTAGTCCCATTTCGTCAATGTCTAAAAATGACAGAGAAGCGACGGCCTCTTTTTTTGTAATAACGGAGCTGCCACTGTTCTCTACCTCTGAAAAGTCACGGACTCTTTTGAGTAAACGGTTTGCAACTCGAGGATTGAAACGAGAACGGGAAGCGATAGTTGAAATAGCTTCTTTTTCTGCTTTTAGTCCCAAAAGAGAGGCAGATCTTTTAATAATTTCCTCTATTTCTTCTATGTCGTAAGAGTCGAGGCGGAAGGTGGCTCCAAAGCGTCCCCTGAGAGGGGAAGAGAGAAGAGCGAGACGGGTTGTGGCTCCAACGAGAGTGAATTTCGGTATTTTAAGGTTCATTGTTCTTGCCATAGGGCCTTTTCCGATAATCAGGTTTAAATTAAACTCTTCCATCGCCGGATAAATTATCTCCTCACAAGTTCTGTTTATTCTGTGAAGTTCGTCGATAAAAAGAACATCTCCTTCTCTCAAATTGGTCAGAATAGCCGCCAAATCCCCGCTTTTTCTTATTGAAGGACCCGCTATGGTACGAATTCCGACACCCATCTCCTTAGCTACTAAATAAGCGAGAGTTGTCTTTCCCAGACCCGATCCTCCATAAAACAAGAGGTGTTCAATGTGAGGCTCTTTTCTCTTTTTAGCGGCTTCTATAATTATCTGAATATTCTTTTTTATGTTTTTCTGACCGACATACTCTTTAAAAGTTTGTGGTCTCAACGCAAGATCCAGTGTTTTGTCTTCTTCTGTAAAGATGGGGGAAATTTTCTTTTTTTTAGGCATCTTAAATATTTATGTTACCCTCTCTATTTCTTCCATGGTTGTTTTTTTCTCCAAGACTTTAATGAGCCCATCTTGTCTCATTGTTGTCATTCCCTTTTCAATTGCTTTTTTCCTTGTTTCTGTAATAGAAGGCGAGGTGTATAGATGTTCTTCCATCTCTTCATCCAAAAGGAAAGCCTCAAAAATTCCGAGCCTCCCACTATAACCTGTAAAACTGCAGTGTTTGCAACCGACACTTTTTGGAACTTCAACGGAAGTGGGAAAAGAGAAAACATCTTCTTTTACGGTCTCTAGTCCTTTTCTAAGTTCTTCTATAAGAGAGCTATCGGCCTTTTCAATTTTTACGCAGTGGGGACACACTTTTCTAATTAATCTTTGAGCAATAATCATATTGATAGAAGGAGCGATGGTAGCAGATTTTTCTCCAAGAGCAATAAGTCTGGCGATTGCTCCCGGAGCATCGTTGGTGTGAAGGGTTGAGAAAACCAAGTGACCTGTAAGAGCAGCCTGCATTCCTATTTGAGCCGTTTCCAGGTCTCTTACCTCTCCAACAAGAATAACATCGGGGTCCTGTCGGACAATTGCTCTTAGCCCGTTTGCAAAGTCATAACCTCTTTCGGGGTTTACTTCTGTTTGTGATATCCCTTCCAGGTGGTACTCTACGGGATCTTCAATGGTAATTACCTTTACACCGGGTTTATTAATTGTCTTCAGGAAAGCATAAAGAGTCGTCGTCTTACCTGAGCCGGTAGGCCCTGTTACAATAACCATGCCGTTCGGCTTCTCTATTTCTTTTTTAAAAACAGCAAAAAGGTCTTTTCTTAGTCCCAAATCTTCAAGAACAATAAGTTTTCTGGGGTCGAGGATCCTCATCACGACGGTTTCTCCATACTCTGAAGGAAGGGCGGACATTCTTATCTCAATTTCAAGTTTTTTTTCTCTAAAAGGTAAAATAACCGTGAATCTTCCATCTTGAGGGCGGTCTTCTACATTAAGCTTTACTTTTGAAAGGAGCTTAATACGCGAAACGAGGCGGCGAGAAGTATCTCTATTTAGAGTAATAACATCGTGGAGAATACCATCCAAGCGTATTCTTATTTTTGAACTTTCTTCCTCCGGTTCAATATGGATATCGGAAGCCTTTGAAAAGAGGCCTCCCGCCATAATAATTTCCAGTGTTTTTGATATGTCCTTACTTAGAGAAGAGGTTGTCTTGTCTTTTATTGCCGGAAGATTATTTAACTCGTATTCACCTTCTTTGATAATCTCATAGGGAATAGTAATTTGCCCCATTATGTTCTTGGAATTTTCCGGCATAAAAGTTATTATTATGATTATAAGCTTTAAACTTGGTTTAAATTTATCCTAATTTGACTCTTTAGTCAATTTTAGAACATGAAAAAAGAGATATTATCCGAATCTACGGGAGTAACGAAAAAAATAGGAGAAAAATTGGGGAAAGAAGTTCTTCTTAAAAAAGAACCCGTTTTTTTATCACTGGAAGGAGATTTGGGGAGCGGGAAAACAACTTTTGTTAAAGGGTTTGGGAAGGGGTTGGGTATTGATGATGAAATGGTCAGTCCTACATTTTTGATTTACAAAAAATACAGCACAAGAAACAACAGGGACTTTTATCACTTTGACGCCTACAGAATTAGTGACAAAGATCTTCCTCTTTTGGGGTTTGAAGAAATAATTAGAGAGGATAAAAATATTGTAGTGGTAGAATGGAGTGAAAATATAAGGAAAAGCATCCCCAAAAAAGCAGTTAAAATAACATTTTCTTTTGTAGATCACAATAAAAGAAAGTTGATAGTAGAGAGTAATAATGATATAATAACCGGCAGTTTCTAAGAGAAGAAGCGCGGTTTGTTGTTAGCTGAAGAAAATAATATTTCTCGGGCCCGTAGCTCAGCTGGCTAGAGTGTTTGTATGGCATACAAAAGGTCACCGGTTCGAATCCGGTCGGGTCCACTATTTTAGTAATATTTTGTCCCAATAAGAATATGTTTAGACGCAAAAAGAAAAAAGAAGATTTACCCGAAAACATGGAAGAAGTTGTTTTAGAGATAAAAGCGCTTAAAGAGGAAAATAAAAAAATTAAAGGAGAAATAAAAAAGATTAAAAGGGAACAACCTCTTTTTTTAAAAAACATAAGGATAAAGCGTTTTAATCCTTTTCAGGAGGAGGGCGGAAACCAAAGCTTTTCAGTGGCGGCGTTGAATGAAGAAGGGAGCGGGGTTGTTATAACCAGTCTCTATACCAGAGACGGAAGCAGTGTTTATGGGAAAGCGATTGAGAAGGGGAAGTCGAAGTACTCTCTCTCCAAAGAAGAAACAGAGGTGATTGATGATGCTCTAAAGGGGGAAAATAAAAAAACCTAAAAGGTGTGAGTGATTAGGATAAATATCATTTTTATATGAAAAAAACGGAGAAAAAAAATAAACCGCCCGTTGTTGTTGTTCTTGGCCATGTGGATCATGGAAAAAGCTCATTGCTTGAAGCGGTCAAGGATTTAAAAATTACGGAAAAGGAAGCAGGGGGGATAACCCAGCACATCGGAGCCTATGTTGTTTCTCATGAAGGTAAAGAAATAACCTTTATCGATACTCCCGGGCACGAAGCTTTCTTTGCTATGAGGTCGAGAGGAACCAAGGCCGCTGATATTGGCGTTTTGGTGGTGGCGGCAGATGAAAGTATTAAGAAACAGACACAGGAAGCCATTAGTCACTTGAGGGAAGCGGAAATGCCTTTTCTGGTGGCAATAAACAAGATAGATAAAAAAAATATTGATATTGAAAAAGTAAAACAAGACTTATCCGGAGAAAATGTTTTTGTAGAGTCGTACGGAGGAAAGGTCCCATCGGTAAACATCTCAGCCAAAGAGAAAAAAGGAATTGATGAGTTACTTGAAATGATTGTTCTTCTTGCCGAAATGGAAGAGAACAAAGAAGAAGATGTTGAGGGGGCGGAGGGGGTGGTTATAGAAGCACAGAGGGACTCAAAAAGAGGCATAGTAGCTACTTTACTTGTTAAAAAGGGAGAGCTTAAAAAACAAGATATTATAGCAACAACCAGTTCCTACGGAAAAATAAAGAGTATGGAAGACTTCCTTGGAGAGCAGGTGGAAGAAGCGGGAGAATCTTATCCCGTAAGAGTAATCGGATTGAAAGAGTGTCCTACGGCGGGAGAAGTCTTTTTCACTTTTGAAAAGATGGAGGAAGCTAAAGATTTTGCCTCGGGAGAAAAGAAAGAGAAGGAAGAAAGGGTGCCGTGCGGAGAAAAGAAGACAATCAATATTATTATCAAAGCCGACACCGTTGGATCACTGGAAGCTGTAGAAAATTCTTTAAAAAAGATACCCCAAGAAAAGATAGACATTAATATTGTCAAAGCGGACATAGGAGATGTTAATAAATCCGATGTGGAGATCTGTAAAACTGCAAATGCAAAAATTTTTACATTTAAAACAAAAGAGGATAGGGATGCGGAAAAAATGTGTTTAAGAGAAAAGATAGAAATAAAAACATTTGATGTCATCTATGAATTAATTGAATGTGTGAAAGAAGCTGCCGAAGAGGTGTTGGGTGTTGAGACCGTGAGAGAGGAAATAGCGAAGGCAAAAGTATTGGCTGTTTTCAAAACACAAAGGAATAGGCAGATATTGGGAGGAAAGGTTCTCAGTGGGGAAGTAAGAAAAGGAAGTATTGTAGAAATTGTAAGAAGCGATGAGAAGGTTGCTGAGGGGAAGATTGTAAATATTAAAAAAGAGGAGAAAGATGTGGAAAAGGTTTTGGAAAATAAAGAATTCGGTATGCTTTTAGAGGCTAAAGAGAGGGTGGAAGAAGGAGATGTTTTAGTACTTTACAAAGAAGAGAGAGTTAAAAGCACGCTGTAATTTTTAATAAGGCACGGTGGCGAAATGGCTAACGCTGCGGTCTGCAAAACCGCTATTAGAGGGTTCGATTCCCTCCCGTGCCTCAATAGTTAAAAAAGCCCGGGTGGTGGAATTGGTATACACGCACGACTTAAAATCGTGTGTCGTAAGACTTGCGGGTTCAAGTCCCGCCCCGGGCACATCTTTTATTATTCTAAATAAAAAAACAGAGGCTTTTATAGTATAAAGCCTCTGTTTTTAAATCTGTTGGAGCTACTTATTGATAATCTCTATATACGCCATTTTGTTTCCAAAATGAATAGCTTCTTGCTTTGAAGAAACTAAGATATCAATGGTATTGGTGTATCTTGGGCTCATTCTATCTTCTACCGTAAAAACTCTTTCTCCAAAAATAGAAGGAATTCTTATTCTGGTTCCAAAGTTGAGAAAGTTTGCTGCGACAACCCCTTCTCTAGCCTTGCTTCCGGAGGCGGTCACTGTCGGGTCTCCGGAGAAACACATACCCTCTACCGCATTAGGATCGGTAGGGGCGTAGGCGGATAACCTGACCAACATTCGTTGTGTGGCCTTCTCTTCTTTTATCTTAGTCGTTAATACTTGTGGTTTATGGTGTGACGGTGTTGACTGCACAACCATAAAATTGTCGTCATAAAGAGTGCTATCGTTATTTTTTCTGTCTTTTTGGATATCTTCGTCTAAAGAAGATAAAACAGCGATTTCTTTTTCGCCTTCTTTGGGGATTGCCTCTCCTTCGTGAAAAATGAAAAGAAGGGTTAGAGAAACAATCAAGACCGAAAAGAAGGCGATGTTAAGACTTCCTTCGTCCGACGAACTGCTCTGTGTAGACATAAACAGTAAATAGTTTATTAATTTACTAAATAAAAACTCCCTATTTCTAAGGGAGATTGTCCAATTTTAGCATGTAGAAAAAAATAAGTCAAGAGTTTTAGTCTTTTTTGAGCGGGTGAGCGGAATTGAACCGCCATCTCGTCCTTGGCAAGGACGTGTAATAGCCATTATACCACACCCGCACTTCGCTCATCTTTGACGAGCTCAGTGTAAACTATTAAATATTAAAATAGTATGGTGAAACCCGAAGGGTGCCGCGAGTCAGAATTGAACTGACGACCTCTTCTTTTTCAGAGAAGCGCTCTACCACTGAGCTACCGCGGCTCACTAATCGTCTTTTGGTAAGATGCCCTAGATCCTAAATACCAAATTCTAAACAACAAAAGCTTAAATGGTCAAAACCCAAAAAGCCTGGAATTTAGACATTGGGATTTCGGATTGTGGACGGTGTAGGACTTGAACCTACAACCTCCTCGATGTAAGCGAGATGCTCTGCCAATTGAGCTAACCGTCCGGTAAAATTATGAATTCAAAGTGTCAAACTTTAAATAAATTACAATGTTCAAGATTCAAATATGTGCCCAGGGTGGGAGTCGAACCCACACGTCCCGAGGAACACAGCGCCCTCAACGCTGCCAGTCTACCAGTTTCTGCACCTGGGCCTTCTCTTTCGAGAAACTATCTGATTTTTCTTCTTGCGACTTTTTTGGTCTTTTCACGAATATAGTAAATCTTAGACTTTCTTGCCTTATTTGTCTTCGTTATTTCTACTTTCTCGATTGTCGGAGAATGTAGAGGAAAAATTTTTTCTACTCCTACCTTATCAATAACTTTTCTTACGGTGATTGTCCCCGAAAGTCCCTTCCCATGCTTTTTTGCAATAACAAGCCCCTCAAAGGATTGTTTTTTTCCGTTTATGTTTTGTGTAATCCTAACGGTATTGCCGGTTTCTATTTCCGGAAATATATCTTTTTCTTGTGTTTTTTTGAAATCGTCTAACTTAACAGGCATTTTTATATTAATTTATCTAATACTTCTTGTAAATCGGGGGCAAGAGGTGTACTAAAAATCTTTCCCCCTATTTCAATTGATTGTGCGTGAAGAAAATGCCTCTTCAAGTCTAGCGGATCTTTTTGATCTTTAAACCCGTAAAGACTGTCTCCTGCAACAGGATGGCCAATATAGGAAAGATGACAGCGAATCTGGTGCTTTCTACCCGTTTTTGGCCAAATTTCCAAAAGAGAATGATTATTAAATCTTTTTATTACCCTAAAAAAGGTAATAGCCTCTCTTTTTCCTTTGTCCTTGTCCGCTCTCTGTTTCCTCCTGTCTCCGGGAGAGCGGTCAATAAATGTGCGGATTTCACCCTCGTCTTTCTTCATTACTTTAAAGACGAGAGTAATATACCTTTTTTTTGCGCGTTGTTCAAGTAATTCTTTTTGTAAAAAAGCGAGGGCTTTCTCGTCTTTTGCAAAAAGGATGAGGCCGGAAGTGTTTTTATCCAAGCGATGAACCGCTCCATTCCTTCCTCCGCCGACACCTTTTATAGAGGGAAAACTATCAGCAAGAAGAACAGAAAGAGATTTTTCTTCTGTGTCCTTTTGTTCTTCATGAAAAACAACAATGCCCGGAGGCTTGTTTACGGCAATTATGTTTTCATCCTCGTAAACTATCTTTACCATATTTGGAAAAGGAAACGGCGGTGGGCGCGAGAGGACTTGAACCTCTGACCTTCTGCGTGTCGAGCAGACGCTCTGGCCAACTGAGCTACGCGCCCGGCTATCTTTGTGCGCGTGGATGGACTCGAACCATCGACCTCAGACTTATAAGATCTGCGCTCTTACCGGCTGAGCTACACGCGCCCGAACGGGGAATATTATAGCACAAAAAAGAGAAACTTACTACCTTTTGTCGGAAGCTTTTTTTTCTTGCTTTTTTCCGATTATTTCTTCATATTCTTCCCTTTCCAGCATTTCTTTTTCTATTAGCTTTTTAGCAATCTTGTCAACAATTTTTCTTTTCTTTTGTATAACATCTTCTGCTCTTTTTACAGCCTCCTCAATAAAGAGAAAGACCTCTTTATCTATTTTTGCGGCTGTTTCTTCGGAGTAATTTTTTTCTCCTCCAACCTCTCTTCCCAAGAAAACATGTTCTTGTTCTCCCTTAAAATGAACCGGACCCAGAGAGGACATTCCAAACTCTTTAACCAATTTTCTGGCATAACTAGATGCTTTTTCTAAGTCGTTGACGGCTCCCGTGGAAACCTCTTTAAAGACTATCTTTTCTGCCGTATATCCTCCGAGAAGAACCGCAATCTCGGAAAGGAACTCGGACTTTCTTTTTATTCTGCTTTCTTCTGTAGGAATTTTAATAGTATATCCTCCCGCTTGTCCTCGAGAAACAATAGATATCTTTCTTACCGGCTCGGCATATGGAAGAAAGCTGGATGTTATTGCATGACCGGCCTCATGATAAGCTGCCAATTCTTTTTCTTTTTCTCCCATGACAAAGCTTTTCCTTTCGGGACCTAAAAGAACTTTCTCAATTGCCTCCAGAAAGCGACTTTGTTTGATACTTTTCTCCTTTTTTCTTGCGGTAAGGAGAGCCGCCTCATTGGCGAGATTAGAAAGATCCGCTCCGGAGAAGCCCGGGGTTCTTTCTGCCACCTCTTTCAAAGAAACATTTTTTGAAAGAGGTTTTCCTATGGTGTGTATTTTTAAAACCGCCTCGCGTGCTTTCTTGTCGGGAAGATCAAGTATTACTTTTCTGTCAAATCTTCCTGGGCGAAGAAGGGCGGAGTCTAAGACATCGGGGCGGTTGGTGCTCGCAAGGACTACTATTTTTGCGTCTTGTTTAAAGCCATCCATCTCAGATAATATTTGGTTTAATGTTTGCTCTCTTTCGTCATGGCCTCCTCCAAGTCCCGCTCCTCGGGCTCTTCCAATGGCATCCAGTTCGTCGATATAAATTATACAGGGTTGTTTTTTCTTTGCGTTTGCGAAAAGATCTCTTACTCTTCCACTTCCCACCCCGACAAAAAGTTCAATAAACTCCGATCCTGATATTTCAAAAAAGGGAACATTTGCTTCTCCCGCAACAGCTCTTGCCATTAATGTTTTTCCTGTGCCCGGGGCTCCCGTAAGTAAAACACCCTTGGGGATGCGCGCTCCCAGCTTTAAGAAGCGAGAAGGTTCTTTCAAGAAGTCTACCACTTCTTTCAACTCTTCTTTTGCCTCTTCCAGTCCGGCAACATCGTCAAAAGTTACTCCCGACTTGGGAGATCCCTCATCTCCAAAAACTCTTGCTTTTGCTTTTGAAAAATCCAAAGCTTGCATTGCTCCGCCTTTTGTTTGTTTAAAGATTGAGCGGAAAATAAAAAGAAGGAAAAGAAGAGGAAGGGAAATAATTAAAAGAGTTACCAAAAAAGACCAATCTGGCTCTTCTTCAAAATCAATATCTATCTTTCTAAGATTATCCCTCTCCGCTCCCCAGTTTTCCAGTGATTCAAAGACGGCGATATCCGGCTCTTTTTTAACAATAGCTTTTTCTTCATCCTCAAAGACAACCTCAATATTGGGTCCGATAACTGTCAGACTTTCTACATTTTCATCATTTATTTCATAGGCAAGTCGGTTAAGACTTATTTGATCAACTTTTTCAAAAGATTCCGACGCAATAATGCTAAATAAAACAAGTACCACCAAAAGCAAGAGAACAAATCCGGCAATATTGGTGGTAAAATTTTTTGGTATTTTTTTTATTGGTTTCATAATTTTACGGAATAATATTTAAATCTATAAATAGGGTAGCATAAAAGATAGGAAAAGAAAGGTCTCAAAAAAGGAAAAAAGCGGAGAAGGAGTGAGGAATTTATATTTGAGTATCTTTGAATTAAGGATAGGGCTTGACAAAAAAAGGCCCGCAAAACCGCCTTCCCCCCTTAAAAACAAAGCATTGCAGGGTCAGACCCTGCAACGCGCTTGTGTGGTGTGTCCTCGCTAGGACTCGAACCTAGATCTTTTCCTTAGGAGGGAATTGCTCTGTCCTGTTGAGCTACGAGGACCTTACAACACCTAATTATCTAATCGGGCCGGATATAATATGTAAGGGGCGAGGTTACGAAGAAAACAGGCGATTCTGATGGGTACTGAAAAATTTGATGGGTGGGCGACGGGATTTGAACCCGCGACCTTCGCGACCACAACGCGGTGCTCTACCAATTGAGCTACGCCCACCATACGTAATATTTACCCCACCGGGAACAGCCTCCTCGGGAGGACTCGAACCTCCAACCTACAGCTTAGAAGGCTGTCGCTCTATCCAATTGAGCTACGAGGAGATCATTCCCGGTGGGGTAATTTCTAAAAATAAACAGTCAGTATCTTTTTAAATTAAAAAAAATGGTTTTTTGAAAATCTTTTAAGAAGAACCGCTTAAAGCGGAAAGTAGCGAGATTTTATCTAATTTTAAGGAACAACACAACAATTCTTCTAAGAAAGAAGATTTGCGGCAAAATCTAAAAAGACTTAGTAAAAGCGCTTTGCTAATTTTCAACTACTCTCAAGCTAAGGCGGTGCGCCGAAGCATTGATAGACAAAATTTTGAAGGAGTAGGTTTTGCCGATTTCCAACACTTCTTCCATTTTTTCGCGTGTCTGGAATTCAGAGATATGACAGAGACCCTGAATGCCGCCATCAACCTCCACAAAAGCGCCGAAAGAAATAAACTTTGAGACAACTCCTTTAATAACATCGCCCTCTTTGTGATTTTTTTCCACTTTTTTCCAAGGATCCTCTTTTAGTGCTTTTAAGGAAAGAAAAACTTTTCCGTCGGCAATTTTTATTACTTTGGCTTTTACTTTTTCGTTCTCTTGAAGTATATCGGCGGGGTCTTCAACCAAGCTCCAGTCCATTTCCGAAATATGAATAAGGCCTTCAACTCCGTCTTCAAATCTTACAAAGGCCCCAAAATCAACAATCCCCGTCACTTCTCCCTCAACAACATCACCTTCTTTATAATCTCCCAAGGAAGCTTCTTTAGACTCGGCATCTTTGGCTTTTTCCGAAAGAATAATTTTTTCTCCCTCTTTGGAAACATCAAGGATACGAACAGACATTTCTTGACCAATAAACTTTTGAAGCTCTTTTAGTACCTTTGCAGAATCTCCTCCTTCTACACGGGGGTAGTTTTCGGGAGAAAGCTGGGAAGATGGAATAAACGAAGAAATTCCGGAAATTTTTGCAAGGAGACCCCCCTTATTGGCTCCCTCTATTTTCACGGTGATTGTTTCGTCGTTTTCCTTTTGCTTTTCGAGGATATCCCAGGCCAGTTCTTTTTTGGCTTGAATTCTTGAGCATTCGACATATCCGTCTTCGGAATCGAGAGAAATTATTTTTATTTTAACAATATCTCCGTCTTCTAAATCTTTTAACTCGTCTTTGGCCGTTTGGAACTCTCTGCCGTAAATTATTCCGGTTCCGAAAGAACCAAGGTCAATAAAGGCTGCTGCGCGGCCTTTTCCGACTATCTCACCATCCACGATTTCCCCTTCTTTAGGGATATCGAGTAGTTTTTTTTCTTTTAATTCTTGTTTCATAGCTCCTACATTTTACACATTTTCTTGATTTTTTCAAGAGGGATGTTAAAATCAACTAGTTATGAATATTACATGGTACGGACAATCGTGTTTTCGGGTTTCTCTTCAAGGGCAAAAAAAATCACGCCAAGCAGTTTCTTTGGTTATTGATCCCTTTGATGAGAGCGTTGGATTAAAGATGCCCAAAATTGAGGCGGACATTCTTTTGATTACTCACAATCATAAAGATCACAGTAATAGAAAAATTACCAAGACGGAGACTTTTATTATAGATTCTCCCGGAGAGTATGAACTAAGAGATGTTTTTATTCATGGAATATTTTCGTTTCACGACGAACAGAAGGGAGAAGAAAGAGGAACGAACACTATATATACTATTGAGGCGGAGGAGATGAAGATTTGCCATATGGGAGATTTTGGGCAGGGAGAAATAACCAACGAACAGTTAAAAAAGATTGGAGATGTGGATATCTTAATGATTCCGGTGGGCGGAGTTTTTACAATAGGAGCAAAAGAGGCGACAAAGATAATATCCCAAATCGAGCCGAGAATAATTATTCCAATGCATTACAAAATACCGAAATTAAAGATAAAATTGGAAGAGTTAAGCCCATTTTTAAAGGCGATAGGAGAAAAAAATGCAACAACAGAAGAGAAGTTAAACATTCAAAAAAAGAACCTTCCCAGCGGAGAAATGAAAGTGGTTCCTCTTTCTCCACAATCAAAAGCTTCTTAAAGAAATAAGAAATGAAAAGAACCTCTGAAAAGAAATTTTTTCATGATCGTAAAACAGTTTTTTATTTGGTAGTGGCTTTTTCCGGAATTTTGTTATTTTCTTCCCAGATTTGGATAACGTCAAGACGATTAAAAGACCCGGACTTCAATATTTTTCCGGTTTCTTTATTGGAAAAAGTAAGCGGAGGGCTTCAGGAGAGAAGCGATGAGATAGAAAAAGCGTATGAGGAGGGGGAGAAGAAAATAGAAAAGTCCTATAAACTAGACGAAGAGATAATTAAAGAATTAAAAGAGTTAGAAGAAAAAATAAATAAAGAAAAAAATGCCGAAGAAAAAGAATAATGAAGAAAAAGAAATAGGGGCGGATATAGGCTATGTGAAACTAAGAGAAATTACTCAAGAGATGGAAGAGTCATACATCGACTATGCGATGTCGGTTATTGTAGGAAGAGCTCTCCCTGATGTGCGTGACGGATTAAAGCCCGTGCACCGGAGAATTCTTTATACGATGAGAGAAGATGGAGTGACACATAGCGCGAAATACAGAAAATCGGCCAGCGTTGTGGGTACCGCTCTTGCGCGCTATCATCCGCACGGAGATATGGCGGTGTACAATTCGTTGGTTTTAATGGCTCAGGACTTTTCGATGCGTTATCCTTTGATTCAAGGGCAAGGGAACTTTGGGTCTGTGGACGGAGATCCTCCGTCGGCAATGAGGTATAGTGAGGCGCGTCTTTCCAAAATAGGAGAGGCGATGTTGCAGGATATTCAAAAGGAAACGGTGGATTATGTTACCAACTATGATGGAACAAGAAAAGAGCCTACCGTCTTACCCTCGCCCGTTCCTCAATTACTACTAAATGGGTCGCTGGGAATCGCGGTCGGAATGGCCACAAATGTGCCACCACATAACATCGGCGAGGTGATTAATGCCACGATTCACATTATAGATAACCCGAAAGCAGATACGGAAGACCTTTTTCAATTTATCAAAGGGCCTGATTTTCCAACGGGGGGGGAGATATATAATAAAGAAGAGATTATTGCCGCCTATTCTCAGGGAAAAGGTTCAATAGTGATTCGAGGGAAAGCTGATGTTATTGAAGAAAAAGGAAAGTCACAAATTATTATTACCGAAATACCATACCGCGTTCGTAAAGCAAAATTGGTGGAAGATTTTGCGAAATTGGTGCAAAACAAAAGACTGGAGGGTATTAAAGATATTCGAGATGAATCTGACAGAGAAGGAATGCGTATTGTCTTGGACTTAAAAGCAGGGTCTTATCCTAAGAAAATTCTCAACCGCCTTTATACTTTCTCTTCTCTTCAGGAAACTTTTCATATTAACATGCTTGCCCTTGTTGATGGAATACAACCGAGAGTAATGGGCTTGGTGGAACTTTTACAGTACTATATTGACCATCGGAAGGATGTTGTTACCAGAAGAACAAAATTTGATTTACGAAAAGCGGAAGAAAGAGCCCATATTTTGGAGGGGCTACACAAAGCGCTTTCTCATATTGACGAGGTGATTAAGACAATTAAAAAATCGGAAAGTAAAGAAGATGCAAAGAGCAATCTGGTTAAAAAATTCAAATTTACCGAAATTCAGGCATTTGCCATTTTGGAAATGAAGCTCCAGAAGTTGGCGAAGCTTGAAAGGAATGAAATTGAGGATGAATTAAAAGAAAAAACGAAACTCATTAAAGAATTGAAAGAGATTTTAAAAAGTAAGAAAAAGATTGAAGGGGTTGTTAAGAAAGAACTTTTGGAAGCGAAAGAGATGTTTGATGATAAAAGAAGAACAAAGGTTTTTGATGAGGGCTTGAGGAAAACGGACGATCTGGATCTTATTCCTCAAGAAGCGACGATAGTTACCATTACTCAGGGGGGGTATATAAAACGGGTTAATCCTTCAACTTATAAAGCCCAGCAAAGAGGAGGAAAGGGAATGCTCGGAATGAAAACGGGGCAGGATGATGTTGTGGAACATTTTATTGAGGCGATGACCCACGACTTTTTATTATTCTTTACGGACAGTGGAAAGGTTTTTAGAGTTCCGGTGTATCAGGTTCCCGAGGGAGCCAGAGCAACAAGAGGAAGGGGGCTTATGAACTTTTTAGAAATATCTTCCAACGAAAAAGTGTTGACGGTCATTCCTCTTGAAAATCAGGAATCAAAAGAAGATAAGAATTTGGTGGTTTTAACAAAAAAGGGAATCGTTAAGAAAACTCCTCTTAAAGAATTTGCCAACATCAGGCGTTCAGGACTTATTGCGATTACTCTTAAAAAAGGAGACGAGGTTTGCCGAGTAAGAAAAACTTCGGGGAAAGACGAAATAGCTATTGCAACTAGAGAGGGGCAGATTATCCGTTTTAATGAGAAAGATGTACGAACGATGGGAAGACAGGCAGGAGGAGTTAAGGGAATTAGCTTAAGAAAAGGAGACAGTGTTGCAGATGTAACAATTATAAAAAAAGAAGAACTCTCCAAGGCGTGTCTTCTTCTTATGACTGAAAACGGGTATGGAAAAAGAATCAAACTAAAAAACTACCGACCGCAAAAAAGAGGAGGCGTCGGGGTAAAAACAACTAAAAATACAGGAAAGGTGGGGAAGGTTATTTCACTTAGAACGATTTTGAATGAAAAAGACCTTATTGCTATTTCGAAAAAAGGAAAGGTTATTAGAATGGAATTGAAGAAAATCTCCGAGCAATCGAGAGTAACACAGGGAGTGAGGCTAATGAGAATGGACAAAGGGGATGGACTTGCTTCAATAATCTGTATATAATCAAAAAATATGAGCGATTTTCTAAACCCGATAAAGGTTATTAATGAAATTCCTCTTGAAAAAGAGATGAGTATTGCCGATTTTGGATGTGGCTCGGGAGGATGGGTTATCCCTCTTGCAAAAAAAGTAAAAGATGGGAAAATATACGCACTGGATGTTTTAGAAGAGGCACTTTCCGCTCTAAAGGGTAACGCTGATTTGGAAAGGGTTTATAACATCCGCACCGTGCATTGTGATGTAGAGAGAGGCACGGAACTACAAGAAGATCTTTTTGACTTGGTGATTATGTCAAATCTTCTTTTCCAAGTGGAAGACAAAGATGGAACCATAGAAGAAGGATACCGCGTTTTGAAAAAAGGAGGGAGGTTGCTGGTTGTTGACTGGGTGGTCGGGGAGAATCCGTCAGAAGATATAATTGATAAAAAAATAAAAGAAAAAAACTTTAAAAAAATTAAAAGCATTGATGCGGGAAAACAGCACTTTGCAATCCTTTATGAAAAAGCATAAAAAAACTATTCTTAAAGCGCTACCCTTTTTATTTTTGATGGCACTCCCTCTCTTTGCTTTAGGGCAAGTTACTGTTCCAAATCCTATCGGGTATGATACTTTTGGGGAGTTAATGCATGCTATTGTGAGTTTTATAAGAAACGTTGCCTTAATGATTGCACCGATTCTTTTTATTATTGCCGGCTTAATGTATTATTTTGCAGGCGGTAACCCGGACAAGGCCAAGACGGCGACAAACATAATATTGTATACGCTTATCGGTCTCGTAATTATTCTTATCGCTAACGGAATAACGGCGGTAATTACCGATATTATGGGAGTTGAAGGGCCATAAAAAAATTAAAATTTATTAAAAATATGTTTAAGAAAAAAGCGCTGATACTAATATTGCTTGTTTTTTGCGCTCCCGTTCTTGTTTACGGACAAGATGCTCTGGTTTCTTCGGGGGACGATGTTATTAAAATTTTAGAAAATATTGCCAATTGGCTCATGGCAGTGTTCATAGTTGCAACGGTCATCGCTTTCTTAATTGCCGGTTTTCTTTATTTAACCGCCGCGGATAATCCTGAGAGACAAAAGAGAGCTAATAAGATGATTTTGTACGGTGTTATAGGGGTTGTAGTAGCTCTTCTTTCCGGGGGTATGGTCGCCTTGATTCAAAGCTTCCTTGAAACTTAGATGTTGACCAAAAGCAAAAAGTTTATTATTATTAGATAACCAAAAAAATTAAAAGGTCGCAGGAAAATAAATAAGAAAAAAATGAAAAAACTCTCCTTTATTATATTATTTGTAGGGTTGGTGATGGCACCTCTTCTTTCGATAGCTCAGGGCCCGGAGCCGATTATAACGCATCCGGATCAGGTTGTCGGACTCTTAAGCAGTGTGCTGGGCTACATTTGGACGATCATGGGAATTATTGTTGTTCTACTGCTTCTCTATGCCGGTTTCAAGTTTATGACGGCGGCTGGTGATGATACTAAACTTCAGGAAGCGAAAGACACAGTAAAATATTCAATTATAGGAATTGTGATAATGGTTCTCTCGGGAGG
>PWKU01000009.1 GCA_003559635.1 Candidatus Nealsoniibacteriota bacterium
GCTTCCGATATCCACATTGAGCCGCTTTCCGACTTTTCTATTGTGAGATTCAGGGTTGACGGAACACTTTTCAAGGTTTTGGACTTTCCCAGAAATCTTCACGAAAGAATGGTTTCCAGGATAAAAATTATTTCCAGATTAAGAACCGACGAAAGAGCGGCTCCTCAAGACGGCAGATTTGACTACAAAATGGATAAAGGGGGGGATATAGATGTTCGTGTTTCCATTATGCCCACCACCGAAGGAGAGAATGTGGTAATGCGACTTTTGATGCAACAAGGAAAAAGATTTTCTCTTGACGGACTGGGTCTTCTTGAATCGGACCTTAAAAAGATAAAAAATAATGCAAAAAAGCCGTGGGGAATGATTATGGTTGTCGGACCTACCGGTTCCGGTAAAACGACCACCCTCTATGCAGTACTCCAGCTGTTAAATAATTCGGGGGTGAATATTATGACGGTTGAAGATCCGGTGGAATACAACATAGACGGCGTACAGCAAACACAAGTAAATATTAAAAAGAAACTTACTTTTTCAACGGGGCTCAGGAGTATTGTAAGGCAAGACCCGGATATTATAATGGTGGGAGAGATTCGCGACGAAGAGACGGTAAATATGGCGGTGGATGCGGCAATGACGGGACACTTGGTTCTTTCCACAATGCATGCTAATGATGCGGCGACCGCTTTCCCTCGTCTTTTGGAAATGGGTGTAGAGTCTTTCCTTATTGCTTCGGCGGTTAATGTTTCTATCGCCCAGCGCCTGGTAAGAACGATATGTGAGAACTGCAGAGAGAGTTATTTTTTAAACGAGGAAGAAATAGAAATAATATCCGAAGAGGAAAACTTTTTGGAAATGGTAAAAATAATTTCCGGAAAAGAAGACATAAGCAGAATACGTTTTTTCAGAGGAAAGGGGTGTGACTTATGCGGAAATACGGGGCATGAAGGAAGAACATCAATTTTTGAAGTTTTAGAAATCACCGAAGAGCTGAGGAAGCTGATTATAGAGAAAAGTTCGTCCGATTCTATGAGGAATAAAGCGATAGAAGGTGGGATGACACCGATGATTTATGACGGTATTTCCAAGGCACTTCTTGGAATTACTACAATTACGGAAGTAAGGAAAGCCGCTAAATCCTAATTTTTATGGAAGGACAAGAAAAAAAACAAGTGAAAGAAACAGATTCCTTTACCGCTGTATCGCACTACGTCAAAAGCCCTATTTATATTCTTAAAGGGTATTTGGAAGCACTTTTTTCCGAAGATCTGGGCGAGCTTAATGAAAAACAGAAGAATTACATTAAAGTTTGTCTGGAAAATGTTGACAATATTAATGCTACCATTAGTGGTTTGGTGCGCATAATGGAAATTGAAAACGGAAGATACGAGGTAAAAAGAGAAACAGTGGACATTACAAAAGAAGCGAAGGACTCGGTAGAAGATAATTGGGCCCTGGCAAAAGCGTCAAATGCAAAAATTTTCATGCAGACGCAAGAAGAACCCATTCTTGTTTTAACTGACAAAGAAAAGATTAGGGAAACGATAGACTCGCTTTTAATGAACGCCATTAAGTACAAAGCTCAAAAAGAAGGGCGAATAGATATCAGGATAGAAAAAAAAGACGGGAAAATGCTTTTTTCCATCAAAGACAACGGGATAGGTGTTCCGGATGAAGAAAGAGAAAAAATATTTAATAAATTTTACCGCACAAAAGAGGCTGTAAAAGTAGACCCCAACAGCCTGGGGTTGGAACTTTATATCTGTAAGAACGTCATTGAAAGTAGCGGGGGGGAGATTTGGGTAGGAAAAAACGATGAGGGCGAGTCTTCTTTTTTCTTTACCCTTCCGCTTTATAAAAAAGAAGATTAAATGTAAAAACCAAGAATATGGACAAGGAAAAAAAGAAAATTTTAATGATAGAAGACGATACTTTTTTGAGAAATCTTTATCGCGATAAGATTGAAAAAGCAGGGTTTAACTTTTTGGAAGCGACGAGCGGAACGGAAGGAATGAACAAAATAATGAGCGAAAAACCCGATTTGGTAATTTTGGATATCCTTTTGCCGATGAAAGGAGGCTTTGATGTTTTGGAGGAAATGAACGACAACGGAATGATAGTGGATATACCGGTTATCATTCTCTCCAATTTAAAACAGAGCGTGGACATTGAAGAAGGAAGAAGGTTGGGAGCAAGAGACTATTTCATTAAATCGGAAGTCAATTTCTCGGACCTTCTAGAGAGTATAAAAGCGAATATATAACGATTTATGCCGGTTTTTGAAAATATCAAAATACAGGAAAAGGTTGATTTTGTGCGCAACCTCTCCCTTCTTGTCAAGAGCGGATCTCCAATAAACGAATCCTTTGATCTTCTCGAGAAGCAGTCTCGTAACCCAGCTTTTAAAAAAATACTCTCCAGGGCAAAAGGGAAGATAGAGCAAGGGAGTCCTATTCATCAAGTATTTGAGGAGGATAGCAACTTTGATAATGTGTTTGTCAGTTTTGTGCGTGCCGGAGAAGAAAGCGGAACGCTGGATGAAAACCTGGTTCTCTTGGGAGATTGGCTTGAGAGGCAGAATACTCTAAAAAAAGAAATGAGTTCCGCCACCCTTTATCCAAAGATTATTGTTGTTTTTGCGACTATTCTGGGAGGAGGGTTATCTGTTTTTGTTCTTCCGCAACTAACATCTGTCTTTGAAGGCCTTGATGTGGATATGCCTCTTGCTACCAGAATATTGCTTTGGTTCACCGCTATTATGGAGGATCACGGATTATACTTGTTCGGAGGATTGATTGGGTTTGGGGTTGTCTTCTTTTTTCTTACAAAAATGATAGCGGTTAAAAAAATAGTTGATAAGGTGATGCTTAAGCTGCCGATTTTTGGAAGTTTAAATCAAGAGTATCAACTGACTATTGTTTCGCAACTTGCGGCGATACTTTTTAAGAGCGGGCTTCCGGTTAAACAAACCCTGTCTATTGTGAGTGAGTCGGTGACCAATATGGAGTATGCAAGTTCTTTAAGCAAGGTAATCAAAAAAGTGGAAAAAGGAACAAAACTGTCCAATGCAGTAGAAGCCGACCCCCATCTTTATCCGGAAATATTTATTAGCGTGATTGCTACGGGAGAGTCTTCGGGAGCGTTTAGTGAATCTCTTTCTTATCTTGCCAAGTTCTTTGGAGATAGGGTAACGGAAAGAACAAAAAGATTGCCGGTGGTAATTGAGCCCATTCTTCTTATTTTTATCGGGCTTCTCGTTGCTTTTCTCGCAAGTGCTATTATTTTGCCCGTCTATCAAATCACAACTGGAATTTAAATAAATAAATTTAATGGAGGGAACGAAAACTAAAAATTTTTATGACAGGGTAGATTCTCTGCGCAGGAAACTCCGAAAAACACAAGAAAACTTAAAAAAGCTTCCCCAAAAAAGAAAAGAGGAAGAAAACCGTCTTAAGGAGGTTTTTGATTTGGGGAAAGAACTCAGGGAAGAAAAAAACAAAGCCTCTAAAAAGAAGACAGAACTAGAAAGAAAGGTGCTTCCTTTAAGCAGAAAAGAAGGCCGTCTTAGAGCACAAAAGAAAAGGATAGAAGAAAGAGAAAGAGAAGAAACTAATCCTGCAAAAAGAAGGGCAGTAGAGCGGGAAAGATGGGATATAGAAGAGAAGAGAAGGAAGGTGGAAGAACAGATTTGGAAGATTGAAGATGTAATAAAGGAAACAGCCAAGGATTTAAGATTTGTAGAAGAAAGAATTAACGAGGAGGTGATGAGGGAAAAGAAAGAAATAGAAGCATCTCTAAAAAATATAGATAACTTTATCGAAAACGGGAAAAATGAAGAGGCCTTTTTAAAAAAAGAAATTATCAGAGCACAAAGAGAGGCTAAGAAGAGAGAAATAGAGAGTCGAAAACAAAAAGAAGAAGAAAAGAAGAAAGAGGCGGTTTTGTTAAAAGAGCAAGAGAAAAAGGAGGCTTTTCAACTGTCTCAAAAAAAGGAAGAGGAGGAGAAGAAAGAAGAAGAAAGCCGAGAGCCCGAAGAATTCGAAGAAGAGCAAGAAGAAGAAAAAAAGAAAGAAGAACAGAAAGAGACGGATAGCGAAATTTTACGACGTTCTCGGAGTAAGGAAGACCAGGAAATGAAAGAGAAAATGGACAAGCTCTTTAATGTAATTGAGGAGAACAAAAAAGAAATCTCTTCCTTAAAAGATGAGCTTGAGAGGAAGGAGAATGAATACAAGAAAAAAGTGGAAGAAGCAAAAAGCGGGGAAAAAGAAGACTTTGACCAAAAAACTTCGGAGAAAAGCTTGGAAGAAGACAAAAGGCAAATTGACTTTATAAGAGAGAAAGTCAAAGAAGAACACGAGAAGCTGGCTGAAAAAGAAAAAAACCTACAAGACCAAGGGCAACAGGAACAGACGCCCTACAAAAGAGAGCCGGAGGAAGACAAAAAGCAAAGTGACTTTATAAGAGAACAGGTAAGAGAAGAAAACGAGAGGCTTCAAAAAACGCAGCCACCGGAAGATGAACAGGAAAAGGCGCAAGAGCCCGAGAAAGAGAGCACACCTTCTTCGGAAAAAACAAGTAAAATTAGCCACAGCGAAGCAGAAGCGCTTTTCAAAAAGGCTCAGCAGAGTTTTTATGCAGACAGCCTCCAGAGTGCGAAGAAGCGTTTTCAAAGGATAAAGGATGAATATGAACCACAGGATGAGAAATCCGGATGGGGGCCGATAAAAGGAAAACCGCTAAACGAGAAAGTGGAGGAGTATCTCCAAAAAATAGAAAAAAAAGAGAAAAAAGAGAGCGTTGTTGATGAGAAAGAAAAAACGGAGGAAGAAAGTAGTCCCGGAGAAACCTCTGAAAAAGAGAAACCTGTTGTTAGAGAAATAATAAGAGAAAGAGTGAGAGAGCCGGAGAAGAAAGAATTGAAAAAAGAGATAGAAGAGGTGCTTAGGGAGAAAAGAAAACTTGAAGAGGAGCAAGAGATTTTCCAAAAGAAGAAAGAAGAAGAGAAAAACGCTTATCTAAAGGAGGTAAAGGAAAAAGAAAAAGAAGTAGAAAGAGAGAAAGAAAGGCTCAAAGAACAAGAAAAACAGGTAAGCGGAGAAGAAAAAGAAGAGATAAGGAAAAGAATGAAGGAGATGGAGGAAGAAATGAAAAAACTCATTGAAGAGGAAACTTCTAGAAAATGGGAAGACAGAATTAGTGGGGTTGAGGAAAAAGTTGCAGATATTAATAAGAGATATACGGATTTAACGAAGAAGGAGGAGCAGTTGAGGAACAAGGTTAAAGAAATCGGAGAGTGGGGACCCGAACTCAGGAAAAAAAGGAAAGAAAAGGACGCTTTTGAATACAGATCTATCTACAAAAGACCGGCGGAAGAAGATAATAACAAAAAACTTTATGAGCAGGAGATAACCGATGATATTGACGAGGACTCCGAAGAAGAGCAAAAAGAAGGAAAAAAAGAAGAAGGATTTCTCCAAAGGACTGTTAATTGGGCAAAAGACATAAAGCCGAGTAAGGACTTCTTCTTGAAGGCGCCCTTTCTTGTGGCGCTCGATATAAGCGATTTTTCGGTTGAGGTTTTTTGTATTAACGAAAAAGGGGCGGTGGTGTTTTTTGGAAGGTCAATACTCGAGGAGGGCATTGTTTATAACGGCGAAATAAGAGACGAAGAAAAACTAAAAGAGGTTCTTTTACAAACCTTTGAAAACGCAAAACCATCTCCACTGCAAAGAAAAGAGGGAACAAGGGTAAAGGGAATAATCAGCTTGCCGGATTCAAAGATATTCACCCAGCAGTTTAAGGTAGGAGAAAAAGAGAATATTTTGGAGAAGATAAAAGAAGAGATAGGGAAAAATATTCCTGTTCCTATTGAGGAGCTTTATTTTCATTACCATACGATATCTTTTTCCGAGACAAAAGAGAAAGGAGTTCTTTGTGTAGCTGTTCAAAAAAGCACCGTTGAGAAGTATGCCAAGTTCTTGAAACTCTTAGACATAGATCCCATTATTTTTGACATAGAGGCGGGTTCTCTTGGAAGAGCTCTTCTTGAAGATAAAGTTAAAAACGGTAAAAAAACCAAGAAAAAAAAGAAAAAAGAGGAAGAGGATTCTCCGCAGGAACAAGAAGAAACCCAAGAAGAAAGAGAGGGCGAAATGATTGCCGATATTGGGGCGAGGAGCACCACTATTAGTATTTTCCGTGATAAATCGCTTCTTTTGTCTGTGAGTGTTCCTTTTGGCGGCGCATACTTCACCGATAAAATTGCCAAAGATTTGAACATCTCCAAAGAAGAAGCGGAAGAAAAGAAGAAGAAACTCGGCCTTCACGGAAAGATTAAAAATATATTGGTTACATCTTTACAGACAATTGTTAAAGAGATAAAGGAAGCGGAGAACTACTATAGAAAAGAATTTGACGACGGTATAAAAAATATAATTGTTACGGGAGGAGAGGCACTTCTTCCGGGAATGATAGAGCATCTCAAGGATGAACTTGGAGAAGAATTAGAGCTTGGAAACCCTTTAGAAAAAATAAAAACCGT
This sequence comes from Candidatus Nealsoniibacteriota bacterium, assembly GCA_003559635.1. Classification (GTDB taxonomy): domain Bacteria; phylum Patescibacteriota; class Minisyncoccia; order Minisyncoccales; family PWPS01; genus PWHW01. The sequence continues at coordinate 6,545 of PWKU01000009.1, forward strand.
AAAAGACCTGGACGAAAAACAGGGAGTGCTTTTTGTCAACGCCATAGGACTGGCATTAAGAGCAACAGATAAAGACCCTATCGACAGCGGGTTCAATATGCTTCCGGAGGAGATTAAAAAGAAGGAGAAAAGGCACCAGAAGGAAAGGAAGAGATTTGTTCGCTTTATGGCGGTAGCTTTTGCCATTTTTGGAGTATCTGTTTTGGGATACAGCTTGTATTATGCGTTTATTCTTTCTCCCGAGAGGGAAGAAAAGCCGGTAGAAAGGGTCGAAATTCCGGTAGAAATCGAAGATGATGTGGAAGAAAGACCGGTTGCGGAAGTAGAATTAAAGGAAGGACATATTGCTATCAGCCCGGATGTAGGAGAAGAGGGAGCTCCGGTGTACGGCACCCCCCGAAGAGAAGAGGTGATAGGAAGAGCTCATATTGGAGAGCAGTACAGGTTGGAAAGAAAAATGGGAGCTTGGCACCTAATAGATATTGATGAGGAAGAGAGAGGGTGGATACACGAGGAGCATATCCTGGTTGACTAAAGTGAAGAATAACTTAGAATAGAATAAACTAATAAAAAACGGTCGAGTATAATAGAAATAACTATATGTATATAAAAAACAAAAATCAAGGTTTTACGCTCATTGAGCTTCTAATCGTAATCGGTATTATCGCCATTCTTGCCGCCGCGGTAATTATTACCATCACTCCCGGAGAAAGACTGGAAGATGCCAGAGAAGCGACGAGAGCCTCTCACATGGCAGCCATAGGAACCGCCCTTCATATGGCGGTGGTAGATGGTGACTTGGCAAACCTTGAAGATAGTGATTGCGTCGCTTCTGCTTATGCAGACTTTACCAATGCTTGTGCAACGGCAGTCGGTTTAGGAGCGGCGCCGGAGGACCCACGTTCAGAGGGGGGTCTTTATCAGGTAAAGTCAGTAAGTGATGGTGCCCGGGTTCAAATAAGACCGGCCGGAACATCCGACCTCGAACCGATTTACTAAAGCTAAACTAAAAAACAGAGCCTTTCTTGCTCTGTTTTTTGTTGTAAATTAAATTAACGTTGCCTATACTTTACTCGGCAATTAAATCTTCAAAGTACCGGCTGTTCAAAACCCAGCGAGATTTGCCAGCCTGCGCTCTTAGGCTTGTTGCTTCGACTAAAATCGAAGACCATGCCAACAAGCCCTGCGAGAGCTACTTTGAAGATTTATTGCTTCGCTTCCCAATTCCTTCTTTCTGATAAACTGTAAATAACGTTGTTAATTTTTACATTTTTAGCTTGACACAGAATTTAAAAATGGTTATTATGAGGGGGAAGTCAAGAAGTCAAATTTATTAAAGGTCTAAAAAAATATGTATATAAAAAACAAAAACCAAGGTTTTACGCTCATTGAGCTTCTAATCGTAATCGGTATTATCGCCATTCTTGCCGCCGCGGTAATTATTACCATCACTCCCGGAGAAAGACTGGAAGATGCCAGAGAA
>PWKU01000002.1 GCA_003559635.1 Candidatus Nealsoniibacteriota bacterium
ATAATGCTTGCTTTTAGCTATAATACACCCTACCCGCGGTTGTATGCGCTCGTAGTTCAACCGGACAGAATGGGGGCTTGCGGAGCCCTTGGTGCAGGTTCGAGTCCTGCCGAGCGCACAAATTTCGTCTTTTAACTCTTTTCTTTTACTACAAACTCCACGCATATGAACTTCTCCACTCCCGTATCAAAAATACCCTATGTCGGCCCCTCTTACCAAAAAAAACTGGAAAAACTAAAAATAAAGAATGTGGGAGATCTTTTGTTTCACTTCCCTTCCCAGTATGAAGACATTTCAAAAAAGACATTTATATCGTCTATCTCTTCCAAAGGAAAATTTATTATACTCGGCGAAATAATTAACACTTCTTCGGGAAGGACCTCCCGCAAAAACCTTTCTTACTCCCAAATAACATTACAAGATAAAACCGGCGAAATAGATGCCGTCTGGTTTAATCAGCCGTATCTTTCGCGTTATCTAAAAGAGGGAGAGCTTTTACTTATTTTCGGAAATACCAATTTTTATAACAACACCCTTCAATTCATAAATCCTCTTTACGAAAGAATAAAAGCAAAAAATCTTCTTGAAGAGAAAATAATGCCTGTCTATCCGGAAACAAGGGGTGTTTCTTCCAAATGGCTCCGCTTTATTATTCGCCTCGTTCTTCAGAAATTAGAGATAACAGAAACCCTTCCTTTAGAAATCATAAAGGAAAAAAACCTTTACCCTTTGGGGAAAGCGCTAAAAGAAATACACTTTCCTTCTTCCTTCTCCTTTTTAAAAGAAGCTCAAAAGAGGTTTGCCTTTGAAAGAGTTCTTCTTTTACAGCTTTCTGTCTTGCACCAAAAAATAAAACTTTCAGAAGAGAAAGGGATTTCTATTAAAGTTGATATTGAAAAAGTTCAGGACCTTGTTTCCGCCCTTCCCTTTACACTGACCGATGCACAAAAAAAATCTTCATGGCAAATAATAAAAGACATAGAGAAAGATATTCCCATGAACAGATTGCTGGAGGGTGAAGTCGGTTCCGGAAAAACAATTGTGGCGGTTATTGCTTCTTTAGTTGTTATTAATGCGGGTTACCAAGTAGCTATTATGGCGCCCACAGAAGTTTTAGCAAAGCAACACTTTGACGAAATAGCAAAACTACTCTGGCGTTTCAAAATTGACAGTGGTCTCTTAACCGGTAAAAAAGACAAGCTTCGTTCAAAAAAATTAAAAGGGGATACTGTAGAAATATCAAAAGAAAAGCTTATTAAAAAGACAACAGAAGGCGACCTTCCCCTTTTGGTGGGAACACACTCTTTAATTCAAGAAAAGGTAAAATTCAAAAACTTAGCTCTCGTAGTTTTAGATGAACAGCACCGCTTCGGAGTGGAACAACGCGCAAAGCTGTGTCTTAAAAAAGGCTTCGGCATCCCTCATCTTCTGTCAATGACGGCAACTCCTATTCCAAGAACCCTTGCCCTCACGGTCTATGGCGACTTAGACCTTTCCGTAATTCGTGAAATGCCAAAAGAAAGGAAGAAGATAATAACACGCCTTATATCCCCCAAGAAAAGACAAGAAGCTTACAATTTTATCAAGAAAGAAATCAAAAAAGGAAGACAGGCCTTTTTTATTTGCCCTAGGATTGAAGAATCGGACAATGCAAAACAGTCGGTGTGGTCAGATTTAAAGTCCGTGGAAATAGAAAAAGAAAGGCTTGATAAAGAGGTGTTTCCCGACCTTCGTGTTGAGATGCTTCACGGAAAAATGAAATCTACAACAAAAGAGAAAGTAATGAAAGATTTTAAAAACAAGAAAATCGACATTCTTGTGTCCACCTCGGTGATAGAAGTGGGAATTGACATAAGAAATGCCAGTGTAATGGTTATTGAGGGATCTGAAATGTTTGGTCTTTCACAGTTACATCAATTTAGAGGAAGGGTTGGAAGAGGAGAGTTTCAATCTTACTGCTTCTTGTTTACAAACTCTAATAAAGAAAAGACAAAGAAGAGATTGGAAGCGCTTCTTACCTCAAAAGACGGTTTTGAGCTTGCTGAGAAAGACCTGGAATTAAGAGGGCCCGGCGACTTTTTGGGGAGCAGGCAGTGGGGAGCGGCGGACTTTACAATGACTGCACTAAAAGACCGCACATTAGTTGAAGAAACGCGAGAAACAGCAAAAGGGATATTGGAAAAAGACCCTTCTTTAAAGAAAAACGCCCTTTTAAAAAAACGCATCCTTTCTTTAAAGCAAAAACTCCACCTAGAATAACCCCAACAACCCTCCTGCCCCCACCCACAGAGCGTTGCAGGGTCTACAGAGCGTTGCAGGGTCTGACCCTGCAATGCTTTGTTTTTAAGGGGGAGGGGGCGGTTTTTGGAGGTTTTTCTGTCAAGCCCTCGAAAATTTGTTGATTTTTTTTGTCTTTTGTACTAGAATTCCCTCCGTAAATATGGCCCCATCGTCTAGCCCGGCCTAGGACGCTAGGTTTTCATCCTAGTAACAGGGGTTCGAATCCCCTTGGGGTCACCAAAAAAACGCTTGTTCTTTGTGCAAGTGTTTTTTTATACACGAAGTTTTTTGAAAAACTACCAAAAACCTGTAAAATTACTTCATTATGATTATTTTAGCAATTGAAACATCCTGTGATGATACAGGAATAGCGGTTATAGAAAAAAAGAACGGTAAGTTGAAAACGCTTGCAAGCGCCATTTCTTCACAGATTGAAATTCATAAGAAATGGGGCGGAGTTTATCCTTCCGAGGCAAAAAGAGAGCACCAAAAAAACCTTATCCCAACCCTCAAAAAAACGCTTCGGGATTCCTCTCTTTTAATTAAAGGCTCTCTACCTAAACCCGAAAAAGTAAATGAGATTCTTTCCCGAGAACCTTTTCTCTTAGAAGAAACAGAAAAGTTTTTTAGCAAACATAAAATAGGAAAAATTGATGCCATCGCCGTTACCGTCGGCCCCGGGCTCGAACCTTGCCTTTGGGTAGGCATAAACTTCGCCAGAACACTTTCACTTTATTTGAATTCTCCAATTATTCCCGTAAACCATATTAAAGCGCACATCCTGTTCTTTTTGCTTGAAAAAGAGAAAATAAAATTTCCTTCTATAGCTCTCATCGCCAGTGGTGGGCACACAGAACTTGTCTTAATGAAGTCGCTTAATCGATATGAAGTTCTCGGCAAAACAAGAGACGATGCTGCTGGAGAATGTTTTGACAAGACAGCCCGTATTCTCGGACTGGATTATCCGGGAGGACCAGCCATTGCTAAAGAAGCATCTCTGTGGAAACCGCAAACTTCAAAAAACTTTGAAATTAAACTGCCTCGTCCCATGAGAGCATCAGCAAATTATGATTTTAGTTTTTCCGGCCTGAAAACCGCTGTTCTTTACGACTTTTTGTCACGAACAAAAAGAGAGCAAAAAAATAGAGACTATATTATCACTATGGCTAAAGAAATAGAAGACTCCATAACGGATGTGCTTGTTTTTAAGCTAAAGAAGGCCATCAAAAGTTTTGGTGCCAAAACGGTAATCCTTGGCGGAGGGGTAACCGCCAACAAAACGTTACGGAAAAAAGTAAGACAATTAAGAAAAGATTTTGAAAAAACGGAATTCCTTCTTCCTCCTTTCTCTCTTTCTACGGATAACGGTAAGGTGATAGGTGCGGCCGCATCGATAGAGAAAAAAAGGAAAAAACAAGAGAAAGTAGTGGCCAATGCAAACTTAAAAATTTATGATAAACTATAAGAAGTTATGAATATTTCAAAGCACTACGATCCCAAAGAGACGGAAAAAGACGTTTACTCCCGGTGGGAAGAGAGCGGTTTTTTTAATCCCGACACCTGTATTAAGGAGAAGAAGACCAGCCCGTCTGCTTCTCCTTTTTCAATTGTTCTTCCTCCTCCAAATGTAACCGGCGTTCTTCATACCGGACACGCTATGGTGATTACCGTGGAAGATATTCTAACTCGCTTCCATAGAATGAAAAGATACCGTACTCTCTGGCTTCCCGGGACAGACCACGCGGCGATTGCCACCCAATCCAAGGTGGAAAAAATGCTTCTAAAAGAAGAGAAAAAGAGTCGCCATGATTTGGGAAGAGAAGAACTTTTAAAAAGGGTGAATAAATTTGCAGAAGAAAGTCACGACACCATTGTGGGTCAAATTAAAAAGCTGGGAGCTTCTGTAGATTGGGAAAGAGAGGCCTATACCTTGGACAAAAAAAGAAATGTTGCCGTAAACACCGCCTTTAAAATGCTTTACGATCTAGGTCTTATCTACCAAGGCATCAGAATTATTAACTGGGACCCCAAAGGACAAACAACCGTTTCCGACGACGAGGTGGTTCACGAAGAAGCCGAGGGAACACTTTATACTTTCTACTACGAAAAGGACTTTCCGATTCCCATAGCCACTACAAGGCCCGAAACAAAGCTCGGAGATACGGCAGTTGCAGTCAACCCGACTGATAAGCGATACAAAAAATACATCGGTCAAGATTTTTCCGTTAATTTTGCCGGCCAGCCACTGAAAATAAAGGTTGTTGGTGACAAAGCGGTGGACTCCAATTTCGGAACCGGCGCTTTGGGAGTTACTCCGGCACACAGCTTTACGGATTGGGAGATTGCCCAAAGACACGGCCTGGAGATGAAACAGGTAATTAATGAATACGCAAAAATAAATATCCCTAACTCTCAGTTCTCCAATATGAAAGTAGAAGAAGCCAGAAAGCTCATTGTGGAGAAATTGGAGAGAGAGAAATTGCTAATAAAAAGGGAGACCGTATCCCAAAATATCGCCAAGGCGGAAAGAACAGACGGAATTATCGAGCCCCTGCCCAAGTTACAATGGTTTGTTGCCGTAAATAAAGAGTTTTCTTTTCCCCACTCCTCTTTGCCATTTGTTAAGAAAAATGAAAAAACTACTCTAAAAAAGGTAATGACGCTCGCCGTAAAAGAAAAACACATTTCCATTATTCCCCGGCGTTTTGAAAAAATATACTTTCATTGGATTAATAATCTTCGTGATTGGTGTATTAGCAGACAGATCTGGTTCGGTCATCGCATTCCCGCGTGGTACAAAAACAATGAAGTTTTTATTGGAGAAGAACCCCCGGAGAAAACAAAATGGGAGCAGGACCCCGACACCTTGGATACGTGGTTTTCCTCTTCTTTGTGGACTTTTTCCACTCTCGGATGGCCGGAAAAAACGCCTGACCTGAAAAACTACCACCCTACCACGGTTTTGAACACGGGATACGATATTCTTTTTTTCTGGGTGGCACGAATGATATTAATGACCACAACCGTTCTGGGAGAAATACCTTTTAGGTATGTTTACATAAGCGGGCTGATTCGAGATGAAAAGGGGAGAAAAATGAGTAAATCTCTCGGAAACAGTCTTGATCCGATAGAAATAGCGGATCGTTACGGAACCGATGCGTTGCGAATGTCTTTAATCATAGGGGCCGCTCCCGGGAACGATGTTAGAATATCGGAAGAAAAAATAAAGGCACAAAAACATTTTGCAAACAAGATATGGAACGCCAGCCGTTTTGTCTTTTCGACTCTTCCGGAAAATAAAGAAGATCTTGAAAAAATAATCTCTCATAAAGTTGCTCTTGTTAAAAAAGACAAAGAGAAGCAAAAAGATTTTCTAAAATACGCCAAAGATGTTACTAAAGAGATTGAAAAGTTTCATCTTTATCTCGCGGCAGAAAAAATATACCATTACTTTTGGCATACTTTTGCCGATGTCATTATTGAAGAAAGTAAAAAAAGCATTAACGAGGGCAGTGATGAAGAAAGACTTTCCGCGATACAAACTCTTTACTATATACTGACAGAACAACTAAAAATGCTTCACCCCTTCATGCCGTTTATAACAGAAGAGATATGGTCTTTTATCCCAAAATCAAAAAAACATGAGGATCTTTTGATGGTGGAAAATTGGCCTGTAGACAATAAACATAATTAGAAAATAACATCTTATGAACCTTGTCTCACTTCTCATTTTCGCCATTCTTCCGAGTTTCTTGTGGCTTCTCTATTATTTTAAGAAAGATATTCATCCCGAGCCCAAGCGCCTCATCTTATATGTTTTCATAGCAGGAGCCGTTTTTGCCATTATTGGTTATTTCTTCCAAAAGACAGCCTCTTTTTTTCTGCTTTCCATCGCAGAAGATAATCTGCAACTCCTCTCGTTCTTGCCTCTTCTATACACCTTTGTTATCGTTGCTTTTTCCGAAGAACTTTTAAAATACCTTGCCTTCTTCTTCACGATAAAAGACCATTCGGAACTCGATGAACCGGTTGATATTATTATCTATATGATAACCGCCGCTTTGGGTTTTGCTGCACTGGAGAATTTTATTATTTTATTTACTATTAGCCCCACCGCTTCTGAGTTGGTTCAAGTATCCGGTATTCGTTTTTTAAGTGGAACTCTTCTTCATGTTCTTGCTTCCGGGATACTGGGAGGATTTCTTGTTTATTCTTACAGGCTAGATAAAAAATATTTGGCATTTGTCGGTCTTCTGACCGTTTCTGTAATGCACGGCTTCTATAACTTAATTGCGGGAAAAACAGAGGAGTCCATCCTCTTTTTCTTCGCACTTCTGTTTTTCTTTATAATCTTTGCGCTGATCCTTTCAATTTTTATTAAAAAAGCAGGTAAGATGAAAAGCATTTGTCTTCTAAAATAACCTTGTTTTTTGTAAAAAAAGATGTTAGTCTGAAACAGAAATTAAAAATAACACTCTATGAAAAAAGAAAAAAAAGATAAAACTTGGGAGGCCGAATCAATTGAAGAAACCTCCTCAAAAAAATCTGCATCTACTCCCATAGTCGAAAAAGAAAGTTCTTGGAAAAGAAAAAGTGGTGAACTTGCCGTCGATGTTTATGATACCGGTTATTCTATTGTTATTCAGTGCCCTATTGCGGGGGTAAAAAAAGAGGATTTAGAGATTATCACGGAGAAGGATATGGTTATTATCAAGGGCCATAGAAGCCGTCCTGGTAAAAAAGAAATAAAGAATTTTTATACTCAAGAGTGTTTTTATGGAGATTTCAAAAAAGAAGTGATTCTCCCGGAGCCGGCAGACTTCTCAAAAATATCAGCAACAATGGAAGAGGGAGTATTGATGGTAGAGGTTCCAAAAACGGAAAAGGACAATAAAACCAAAGTAAATATATAAAACCCGGAGATAAAAGAAGCCTTGCAGGGTCTGACCCTGCAAGGCTTTTGTGCTCTCGAGAGGACTTGAACCTCCACCCCTTGCGGGACACGGTCCTAAACCGTGCGCGTCTGCCTATTCCGCCACGAGAGCTTTTTTACCATTATACAACAAAACATCTTAGGGGAAAAACCTAAGATGTTTCTTTTTCTAAAAAACCTTCTTTATGCCCCCCTCATAAAGTTTTCTATCAGAGCCATCACCCCTCCCGAGAGAACCATTATCACAATTCCTATAATTGAATATTTTACTGTGTCTTTCGCTTCCTGAAGTTTAGTATCATCACCAGCCGCCGTCATAAACTTGAAACCGGCATAGAGAAGCA
>PWKU01000045.1 GCA_003559635.1 Candidatus Nealsoniibacteriota bacterium
AAATAAAAGAAATTGCGGAACCTTTTATCAGAAAAAGAGCAATAAGGCATCTTGAAAAAGGAAGAATTGTTATCGCCGGAGGAGGAACCGGGCTTCCTTTCCTCACCACCGATACCGCAGCAGCAATGAGAGCATTAGAAATAAACTGCGAAGCGATTTTTAAAGGAACCGGGGTAGACGGAGTTTATGATAAAGACCCCAAAAAGAATGATAATGTGAAGAAATTCGACACTCTTAGCCTTGATGAGGCTTTTAGGTGTGATGATATTAATATAATGGATAACTCTGCAATCGATCTTTGCCGCGCCAATGGAATCAAAGTTGTTGTCTTTGACATTTATAAAAAGGGAAACCTCAAAAAAGCGGTACTCGGGCAAAAAGTAGGAACGGTCATTAAATAAACAAAAAGCCCCCGCTTTCTCCCCAACCCAAACTTAGTTTAGGATAAATATTGAATAATTGAGGTAAGTCGCGAAACTTGTCCAAAGTAGATACGGAATAAGCAGATATGCCGCCGGCTTGGAGATCTTATGAAATAAGATTATTGTGTAAATAATTCCCATCCAAAGAAGGGCAATATTAATAAGTGCTAACCCGGGATTTTGCATCCCGAAAAAAACAATTGACCAAGTAGCGTTTAAGGCCAGCTGAACCACAAACGCAACGATGGCCATTTGAATTCTCTTTTCTCTGTTCCCTTCTCTCCAAACCAAAAACAAAGAAACCCCCATTAATATATAAAGTGTTGTCCATGCAGGTGCAAAAATCCAATTTGGAGGATTAAGTGCAGGCTTGTTCAAACCCGCGTACCATTCGGGTATGGCGGGAGCGGTAAAATAAGAACCAATCATACCTACTAAGAGTGGCAAGGTTATAGAGACCAATAACTTCAAAACATCTCTTCTTTCTCTTTTTCCTTCTTCTTCTGTCATAATCTTTTAATTAGCTTTGTTTATTACATCGCTAGTCGTTTGTCGCTTTAAAAATTTATATCAAATGGAGCCGAGGGCGAGACTCGAACTCGCGACCTATTCTTTACGAAAGAATTGCTCTTCCTCTGAGCTACCCCGGCCACTATTTTATATGATACCCACTTCCGCTCTGTGCCCCTCCACCTTTTTTACCTTTTTAGAGAAATACCCTATTCTGATTTCTATTGCCCGCCCCCTTGTTCTTATGTTTTTCATAACTTCCGACGCTCTATCTTATCATAAAAGTAAAAATCTGAGAAGAACCCCGTATTAAATCATCTAAAATCTGACCAAACAGGTATCGGTTAAATCATTTAAAATCTGACCGAAATATCTTTTATTAGGCTTGGCAAATCACCCAAATCAAACCACTCCCCTTCGGTTATTTCGCCCAGTTTACTATAAAACAAAAACCCGGTAAAATTCCAATAATCACAGCTTCAAATCCTTGCTTCTAGAGAAAACAAGGATTTTCTCTTGTTGTCTTATTTAAATTTTATACACCAAAGAAGAAATTTAAGAGAAATCCAAGAATAATAATACCAAGAGATAGCGTCACCCCATAGTAGAAAAGAAGCTCTTTCTTCATCGCCTTTTTTAGTAAAATAAATTGAGGCAAGGATAGTGCCGCCACAGACATCATAAATGCAACAGCGGTTCCAATCGGCAAGCCCTTGTTAACAAGACTTTCCGCAATAGGAATAACTCCCAATATGTCCGTATAAACGGGAACACCAATTATTACCGCTCCGGGAACAGAAAAAGCACCGGACAAGTAGTTGCTAATAACCTCTTCGGGAACAAGCCCATGAATACCAGCCCCAACAGTAACACCAAATAAGACATAAGGAATTATTTGCCTTACTGTTTCAATTCCGTCTTGATAAGTCGCCTTGAGGCGCTCTTTTTTTGTTATTTTCTGTTCTTTGGAAACGTTTTGATCCATTTTAACATCAAAACCAACCAAAAAACGCTCCATTTTCATTTTAGTAAGAATAAAGCTTCCCAAAACAGCTACAGCTATTCCCCCTACTACATAAGCCAGTGTAATTTCTACCCCCAAAGAGCTGAAAAGAAGCACAATGGCGGCAAAATTAATCATCGGAGAAACAAAGAGAAAAGTAATTATTATTCCAAAGGGAATCCCTGCAGCAACCAGTCCGAAAAACAGTGGTATTGTTGAACAAGTGCAAAAGGGAGATATAATTCCCATAATCACCGCAAAAGAATAACCAAATACAGCGTTTTTCCCCTTCAGATAATCTCTTATTTTCTCGGGTGGAAAATAGGTTCGTAAATAAGAGATAATAAAAACAACCAGAAATAATATAAAAATTATTTTCAGGTTGTTGTAAATCCAGTATTCAACTATATCGGCAAACTGGCCAGTAATGGGGAGAAAAGAAACTATAAATTGAGCAAAACTCTCAAACATTCAAGATCTCTTTTAACTCCTCTTTGCTCGCAACTTTTCCGCTAATTTTTATTTCATCATCTATCGCTAATGCGGGAAGGCTCATTACTCCCTTTTCTACAGCTTTCATTGGATCATCTATTTTTTCAACCTCAGCATCCAAACTAAATTCTTTAACCAATTCTTCCACCATACTTAGTACTTGATTGCATTTTGGACAACACGAAGTGCCGTATATTGTAATTTTCATAAATTTTACCTTTTATTCTTCTAACAACTTTTCTAATTTACCTTTATCATAACCAATAACTATCTCTTCCCCCATCATGGTTACCGGAACTCCCATCTGTCCTGTTTTTTCTTTCATTTCTTCAGCCTCCTTTTCGTCTTGAGTTATGTCAATCTCTTCATAATCCACTCCTTTTTCATCCAAAAATTTTTTTACTGCGGGGCAAAAAGCGCAGGTTGGTGTAGTGTATACTTTTATTTTCATAAATAATCTTTATTAATTTACAATTTTCTCTAAAGTCCAAAAATATAGTAATAAGCCAGATAGAACAACACCAGCGATCCAAATAAAGTAACCCATGTAATTGCTTTTGAGTTGGCAATCCAAATCTCTCTTGTTAGTACTGCTCCTGCAAAAATAATAATCTCAATAAGCATATAAAAGAAAAGGTAAAAAAGAATGTAAGAGATAAACACTGTAAGAGAAACGCCCGCCTCTATTAGGACCCCTGTAAAAGCAAGCGGTATTCCAACCGAACAAGGAAGCTCAACAATGGTTATTATTGCCGCAAAAAACATAATGCTCGTTGCAAGAGCAAGGGTTCCTTTCTTTGAGTCCGCAAAGACTTCTTGAACCTTCTTAGTTGCTTTTACTGCAAGTTTATTAGTTGAAGACTCACAGGTTGGACCGTACCTGAAAAAGCGGTAAAACTCTTTAAAGAAGTACACTCCTCCGAAAAATGCCGCCGCTCCGACAATGTAACTGAGCATCTCCGAGTGTCCGATCAACGCTCTAAAAAGTTGTCCCCACATAAAAACTAAAACTCCGTAAACTGCAACAGTTGTGAAGATAAAAATTCCTCCATAGAAGAAAATTTTCTTTCTTGATTTGAAAACAAGGACAATGGAAAGTATCAAGATAAGTGCACCAATAGAACAAACATTAAATCCGTCCAAAGATCCAAGCATTGCAGTGATAAGGGGAAGTGACCATTCACTTATATCCACGTCAATATTTAAAAGTGGCACACGTACCATACAACAATCCTCGTCAACTAGCTCTCCTTCCAATGCCCTTATAATCCTTTGTTTATGATCTTCTGTAAAGTGAGAAAACTGAAAATAATTATCTCCGATAAAAGTTGTCGGAGCCATTATTGCCGGATCTTCTACTCCGTGCATTGCGGCTATTTCCTGTAATTTATCAAAATCACTAATCGGATAAATCTTTAGCTCCATCTGCGGATAATCATCTTTAATTTCTTCCATGAACTCTTTCTGGTCTCGACACACAGGACAAAGCCTATCTTCAAAAAAGTATACGGTAATTTTTTCTTCTTCTGTTTCCTCTATGTCTTCTTGAGCAGAAACAAGAGGAGTAAATAAGAAAATTAATCCCGCTAGAAAAATTACCGAAAGAATTACCTTTTTCATAAAAAACTTAAATTAATTTAATATTTACAATTCACAGCCCGTTTCTTTCGCAAGAGCTTCCGGACTTCCCCACTCATCAAAAAGATCTCCCTTAATCTGTATTTCCGGAACAAATTCTGTCTTCATCTCTTCCCTGCATTGGGCAAGCTCTTCTTCTGTCCCGCGACGTGAACAGTCCAAATAAAGCGGTTTTATTATTTCATATCCTCCATATTCTTCTTCTAGTCTGGAGCAAGCAGGACAAGTGGTGCTTCCGTAAATAACCACCCCTTCTTCTTTTAGACATTGAACAAAATCATCCATTGCCTTTTTTTCTGATCTTTCATCAGTATCCTCTTCTCCTATTTCCTTTACAGAATCTCCCTTTTCGTCATTGATTGATGCAATAATATAAAAAGCAAGAAAAATGATAAGCAATCCTACTAATGAAGCTACGATATTTTTACTCATAATAACTTTTAAATTACATTACTATTTAATAAAACGAGAAAATAAAGAATTTAAATCTTCCACATTCTTTTTATTAAGAAAATAAATTACTTTGGTACTCTCTCTTTGAAAATCTATTAGGTTGTTATCCTTAAGAACTTTTAAGTGGTGCGAAGTCAAATTTTGCGGTAATTTCAAACACTCCTCTATCTCACAAACGCACATCTTCTTTTCACGTAAAAGCTGCAGAATAAAAAACCTATTTTTTTCTGAAATTATTTTTAATAATCTCATTAGCTTCTCAAACTCTTTTTCTTCTTCTCTGGCCCTGCAACAATATTTTTTCATAATATTAAATATCAATAGATATTGATATGTTATCTCACCCGTTAATTCTTGTCAACACAAAAACCGGGAATGGTCAATTCCCGTCCAAAACTATATGGAGCTCACAGCAGTAAACCCCATATGCTTTACTACTCAGTCATTAGCGTAAAAGATAACTACTCTGAGGTTGTCGAGCTATGCTTTAATCTTTCTGAGACAGGGTATCCGACAAATTACAACAAAGAGCGGGTACAAAATTGTACCCGCCTGTGTCTTATTTTTTATAATAACTGGTTTTTAACCTTTCTTCTTGTTTGAACCTGCTTATTGCTAGTTGTATTAATCTATCAATCAAATTAGTATACGAAATACCACTAAACTCCCACAACCTTGGAAACATACTAATCTTTGTAAACCCGGGAATCGTATTAATCTCATTTACAATTATTTTCCCATCTTCTTTAAGAAAAAAATCTACCCTTCCCATTCCTTCACACGAGAGACTTTGAAATACTTTTATGGCCATTTTTTGAATTTCTTCGGTTTTTTTCTTTGAAATTTTTGCCGGAACTTCGAGAATAGCGCCTTCTTCGTCAATGTATTTTGCTTTATAGGAATAAAAATCATTAACCGGTTTTACTTCTCCAAGCACTGAAGCAATTGGATTATCATTTCCTAATACCGAACACTCGATTTCTCTGCCCTTTATATATTCTTCAACTAATATCTTGTTGTCATACTTAAAAGCATCTCTGATCCCTTTTAAGTATTCTTTTTCATTATGTGCTTTGCTAACACCAATAGAAGAACCTAAGTTGGCTGGTTTAATGAAAAGAGGAGATCCCAACTTCTTTTTTACGCTCCCAAAGCTAGGGACGGTTTCTTTTAATCTTATAACTGCAAATTTGCCAATAGGTATTCCGTCATTATTTAATAAGCGCTTCATTACATCCTTATCCATGCCAACTGCAGAACCGAGAACACTCGCACCGACAAACGGAACCTCAGCTAATTTTAACAACCCTTGGATTGTTCCGTCCTCCCCGAAAGGACCGTGTAAGATGGGAAAAACTACATCGATTTTAATATCTTTACCTTTTTTTGAGAGATTAGAGATCTTTCCTTCACTTTGGGGAATTATAGCAACAGGAACACCAAGCGAATTTCTGTTTAGGGACACTTTATCATCTACATCAAAAACAATCTCGGGTTTATCAACCAATAGCCATTTTCCTGATTTATCAATTTTAATAATCACCGGATTATATTTTTCTTTATCAATTGCATTAAAAACATTTTTTGCAGATTGCAAAGAAACTTCGTGTTCACCGGACTTGCCTCCAAGCAAAATTGCTACATTTATTTTCTCCATATTGTTTTATTTTAAAAGTATTTTATTATCTCTAGAGCTATGTCTTATTCTTTCATATTATCACAATTTCAGGAAAAAACACGCCAACAGAACATCTTCGCATCTTGAGAGTTCACATGCCATATGGAACTCACAGCAGTAAGCCCTATATGCTTTACTGCTCAATCACTAGTACAAAAAAGCAAAAAACCCAACTAAAGGAGAGTTATCTCACTAGCCACTTAAGTTCTTTTTTTTAATTTATAAACTTCCGTGTTTTTTGTAACTCTAAAAGGTATCTTCACGCCAACCTCTTCGCCCTTCCTCCCGCTTTTAACTTTTCTTTTTTTAATCTCTATCTCTTTAATGATAACTTCTTTTGCGCCAACCCTTTTTCCAATAAAAACAACTCTCTCTCTTTCTTGAAGGTTCCCGGAAAGCTTTACAAGTGCTACTCCTATCTTCGAATAGTAGTGTGTAACTTTTCCTAAAAAATCTTTATATATGGAAGCAGCAGAGCCCTCAACTTGTGCAAAGTCCTCAACATTGGGCTTCCTTAAATAAAAACCACTTGAAAAACCCCTGTTAAACACTTTTTCCAAATCTTCTACAAGCTCTTCTTTTTCTTTTTTGCTTAATTTTTCATCAATTGCCTTTCGGTAGGCTCTTACAACGCTGGCGACATATCGCGCATCTCTATTCCTTCCTTCAATTTTAAAAGAATCAACCCCTGCTTCTTTTAGTTTATCTATAAAAGAAATTGTACACAAATCCTTTGCAGATATTAAAGTGTCTCTTTCTATTTCCAGTTCATAACCAAGTTCCTTGTCTTTCACCAAATAACCCCTTCTACAAGGATGCAAACACTCTCCCCTGTTTGCCGATTTGTTGAAAAGAAACTGGCTTGTAAAACACCTCCCGGAAACTGCTACACACATTGCTCCGTGAACAAAAACCTCAATCTCAAGGCCACCAATTTTCGTAATTTCTTTAATTTGGCTAATAGTAAGCTCTCTTGCCAGCACTACTCTCTTTGCCCCAATCTCTTTATAAAATCGTGCCACCTTACTATTCGACACAGATAATTGTGTTGAGATGAAAAAAGGAATTTTATGTTTTTTACAAAAAAGACCCACAGCCATATCCGATAAAATCACGGCGTCTACTTTTCCCTTTATTTTTTTTATCAAGTTTTCTATTTTTTTAAGTTCTTTGTCATAAACCAGCGTATTCAGCGTTACATACATTTTTGGTTTTCGCGGAAATCGATTGCAAGTTTCCCTTATTTTTACAAGATCTGAAATTTTAAAGTTCTTCTTACCGCT
>PWKU01000028.1 GCA_003559635.1 Candidatus Nealsoniibacteriota bacterium
ATTGCCGAGAAAGGAAAATTAAAGACTACACACAGCTTGGAGATTGCCGGAAATATGCTTGTCAAACAAGTTGCAAAGTCGGCTGAGATAGAATACAATGAAGCAAGAGAAGTTATTATGGCGCACGGCGTGGAAGAGAGCTCGATAAAAAGAGCGGCCGCTTCTTCTTTGTCTTCTCTTTTCTCAGAGGTTTCTCGTGTTATAGAGATTTTTGAGAAAGAAGAGGGAGGGAATATTAATGAGATAATTATAGCCGGTGGCTTTTCGCTTCTTCCCGGAGTTTTAGAGTACGCTGAAGAGTCATTGGATAAAAAAGCTATCAGAAAAAATTGCTTTGAGGGAATAAGTTATCCTGATATATTAAAATACGAGCTGGAGAGAATCAGTAATTCTCACTCAATCGCTCTCGGCGTAGCATTAAGCAAGATAGGAAAAAATGGCAATTAAAATAGATGAAAAAAAGAAAAAGACAAGTTCGCTGAAAGGAGTGGAGGTGCTCTTTCGGTTCGGTTTGGGTTTAGTTGTGGTGACAGTTTTATCTTATTTTTTCATAACATTTCTTATTATAGGAGTTGAAGAAACCAAACAGGAAATTCGCCAGGCGATAGAGGCAAAAAAAGCCGAAATACCGGAGAAACCGGAACTTGAAAGAGTTGCACAGGAATATTTTCACCTTGTAGAAGATTTCAAATTGGTGGTGGAAAATCACAAGACAATGTCTCCTCTCTTCTCTCCCTTTGAAAAAGCGATTCACCCGAAGGTTTCTGTTACCAGCATGAACCTTAATACGACTACGGGAGAAGGGCAGATTGTGGGAAGCGGTGATGATTTTGTCGCTATTGGGCAACAGTTTCATGCGCTCAAAGAAAAGGAATTTATAACAAGCGTAAATCTTACAGAACTCAGGCTTACAGAAGATGACCTCAGTGAAAAAGTTACTTTTACGTTTTCCATAGTAATTGACACGGAGTTGTTAGCACTTCAAATATAGAAATGATTAAGTTAATAATTACAGTAATAGTTCTTGTTTCCTCCTTAGCCGGAGGGCTTGGTATGGTACACCCACACTATGTGACATACCAAACAAGAATAAAAGAAGCAGAAGTTCTTCATGAAGAACTGGAGAATATAACGGTTTATATTAATGATCTAAAAAGACTGGCCGTAGAAATTGAGGAAAATAAAGAAAAGTTTGCAATATTGAAGTCTGCTTTTCCGGAGGATCACGATGCGCCGGCTCTTTTCTTGTATTTTAAAAACAAGCTCGAAGAACACAATTTAGAACTGTCCACCAATCTTGGCGAATTTTCGGTTGAAAGCTATGCTTATAATGGAACGGAGCACAACAGAATAGAACAAACGGAGTTTGGGTTGTCCTTTTCGGGTAAGTACAGAGATGTTAAAAACTTTTTCAGAGATACGGAAGACCTGATAAGGATAATAACCGTCGAAAATGTTGAAATAGGAGAAGGAGGAGCGATGGATCCGTTTGCAATGAGAGGGACAAGGCAGTTGGAGGGAGATGAAATTTCCGTTGTTTTGAGAGCAAAAACTTACTCATATTAGTTATGCCCCCAATAGAAAAAGAAGACAAAGAAAAAAGAAGTGTTATTACCAGCATTGCGGCGATTGTCTTGATTATAGTTGTTTTTCTGTGGAGATTTATTTTTTCACATACGGATACGGAATATATTGAGCCGGCAAATATTAAGGTGGCTCCAAACATTGACTTTGAATATTTAGGAAGTGAAGAATTTGAGTATTTTGAGAGATATAGGCGGATTTCCCCCTTAAGCGAAGAAGATATGGGGCGTGAAAATCCTTTTATCTCTCACTAGTATCGCTAAAATTTTAAAGGATTAATTTTTATGGATTTGATTGAAAAATTAATCGAAGGAGGGATTCTTGATAAAGAAAAGGCATCTTCAATAGAGAAGAAAGCGGGAGAAACCAACAAAACGAAAGAAGAGATAATTTTGTCAGAGAAAATAATTAGTGAAGAAGAGCTTTTCAGTCTCAAAAGCCAAACGATAGAAGTTCCCCTCAAAGAAGAAATAAATACGGAAAATATCTCCGAGGAGGTTTTGCGTATTATACCGGAAGACACAGCAAGCCATTACAAGATGGTTGCTCTTGATAAAGATGATGGAGAGGTGGAGATAGGAATGGTATATCCGGAAAACCTAAAGGCGCAGGAAGCGTTGAAGTTTATTCTAAGAAGAGAGGGCTCAACTTATAAAATACATCTTATATCCTTAAGCGATTTTAGGGAGATTTTTTCTTTGTATGGTGCTCCGGTAGAAAAAATAAAATCTGATTTGCTTGAAAAATTGGTCGAGGAGGAAGTTTTTGGTAAAAACGATGCTCTTGGGGTGCAAGAAGAGGCCGAACAAAAAAACAAAACAGTGGAAGAGGTTCTCTTAGAAAAGAACACGATTACCGAAGAAGAGCTTTTTAATTTTAAAAGCGAAGTGTTTGATTTTCCTCTTAAAAAAGGAATTGATCCGGAAAACATTTCTCGGGAAGATTTCAAATTGCTTCATGAGGATTCGATTAACCACTATAAAATGATTCCTATCGGGAAGACCGAAGACTGGATAGAAATAGGAATGATATATCCGGAAAACCTAAAGGCGCAAGAAGCGCTGAAATTTATATCCCGACAGAACATATTTTCTTATAAGATTCATCTAATCTCTTTTACCGAATTTAAAAAGATAAAAGAGAAGTACCGTGGAGCCGACAAAGATACGGATGTCGTCTTACTTGAAAAGCTGGTGGAAAGGAATCTTCTGGGAGAAGATCAGTTGCTCTTTTTAGAAAAAGAGGCCGAGCAGAGAAATAAGGCAAAAGAAGAAATTCTCTTGGAAAAGAAAATGGTTCCGGAAGAAGAAATTTTTAACTTAAAGAGTGAGATTACAGGTATCCCTCTTAAGAAAGAAATAAATCCTGATGAGATTGAAGAAGATCTTTTAAGATTATTTCCCGAAGATGCGATAGATTATTACAAAATGATTCCTATTGGGAAAGAGGAAGAGAAAGTAATGATTGGAATGGTATACCCGGAAGATCCAAGAGCCAAAGAAGCGGTAAAACTTATTTTTGAAAAAGAAAATTTGCCCTATCAGATATTCTTAATCTCTCTTACCGACTTTAAAAAAATTAATAAAGGCATCAAAGTATTTACAAAAGAACTCGGCTCAACGCTATCAGAAAAGTTGGTTAGCGAGGGCTTTCTGGACAAAGAGAAAGCCAGAGAAATCGAGGTTCAGGCGGAAGAAGGAGATAAAACAAAAGAGGAAATTTTCTTAGAAAATAACATAATCTCCGAAGAAGACCTTTTTAGAATGAAAGCAGAGGTAACAGGCGTTCATTTTAGAAGCGATATTGATACGGGCGCGATGTCGGAGGATCTTTTGCGCATTATTCCGGAAGATTCCGCAAACTACTACAAGATGGCGCCGATAGAAAAAACCGATGAAGAGATTGAAATAGGAATGGTATATCCGGAAAACCTGAGAGCCAAAGAGGCATTGAGATTTTTGTCTCGAAGGGATAGTTTTTCTTACAAGGTTTCTCTAATATCGTTTACAACTTTTGATGATATCTTAAAACAGTATAGAACTCTTACCAAAGAAGTAGGAGAAGCGTTGGAAGATGTCGATATGGGAGAAGAAAGCACGGAACAGATTTCTTTAGATGTTGATAAGGATGTTGGAAAACTTGCCGAAGAGGCTCCTATTGTAAAGGTGGTGGGAGTAATTTTAAAAAACGCAACGGAGGGTGGTGCTTCCGATATTCATATTGAACCGTCGCGACAGAAAATGAAAGTTAGGTTTCGAGTGGACGGAATTCTTTATTCTTCGCTCTATCTTCCGATGGCAATTCACTTGGCGACTGTTGCTAGGATTAAAATATTAGCCGGTCTCAAGATAGATGAGCAAAGAATTCCGCAGGACGGAAGGTTTTCCACTAAAAAAGGAGGGCAAAATATTGATTTTCGTGTTTCAACATTTCCGACAACGCTCGGTGAAAAAGTGGTAATTAGGGTTTTAGACCCTACAAAGGGAATACTTTCTTTGGACGACTTGGGAATAATGGGAAGAAATTTTCAGATAGTCAGTCAATCAGTCAAGAAGCCTACGGGGATGATGCTCGCTACAGGTCCTACCGGTTCGGGAAAATCGACCACTCTCTACGCCGTTTTAGGAATCTTAAACAAAGAAGGGGTAAATATTGTGACACTTGAAGATCCGGTAGAATACTTTGTAGACGGAGTTAACCAGTCGCAAATTAATCCGGAAATCGGGTATGTCTTTGCGAAAGGATTGAGGCAGATTTTGCGTCAAGACCCGGACATTATCATGGTTGGTGAGATTCGAGACGACGAAACGGCGGAACTCGCGATTCATGCAGCACTTACCGGGCACATGGTTCTTTCTACCTTGCACACCAACAGCGCAATTGGGGCAATTCCTCGTCTTATTGATATGGGCATTAAGCCTTTTCTTATTCCTCCCGCCGTAAATGCTTTAATGTCTCAAAGACTTGTAAGGAGACTGTGCGATAAGTGCAAGAAGCAAATAATTCCTACTGAGGAAATAAAAGCGCTGGTGATGAATGAGATAAAAGATATCCCGGAGGTTGTTTTGAAGGACATTGATATTCCCTCTCCTTTGAAAATATATGCGGCACAGGGTTGCAAATACTGCTCTGAAGAAGGGATGACGGGCAGGATATCAATTAACGAAATACTTAAGATGACTCAGGAATTAGGAGAGATAACAATGAAAAACCCAACGGAAAAAGAGCTTTTGGAAGAAGCAAAGGAGCAAGGAATGATTAATCTCAAGCAGGACGGTATTCTCAAAGTAATTCAAGGATACACGACAATAGAGGAGGTGTTGCGCGCAACGGAAGAAAAATAGTATAATTAAAAAACAAATAAAGAAATTAAAAATGGAAAAAGAAAAAAATTATAAATATTTTCTAGAAGAGCTTTTGCAAACTACTATTGATGAGGGTGCTTCCGATTTGCATATTTCCGTATCCCATTCGCCAATAATCAGAATAAACGGAAAGCTGATAGCCCTTACAAAGAAGGCGCCGATTACTTCTCATGATGCAAGAGAGATTGCGATGGAGATGATGAACAACCAGCAGAAGCAGAAGTTTCTAAAAAATTATGATGTGGATTTTTCTTATAACTATAAAGGAATAGCACGCTTTAGAGTTAATGTTTTTTTCCAGCGAGGTGATGTCTCTTGTGCAATGAGGCTTGTCCCGGGAAAGATTAAATCTTTGGAAGAGCTCAGCATGCCGACATCTCTTTATGATTTATGTGAGCCGTCTCAAGGGTTTGTTATTATCACCGGACCGACCGGCCACGGAAAGTCCACTACTCTTGCCGCTTTGGTTAACAAAATAAATCAAGAAAAGTTTAAACATATTATAACCGTTGAAGACCCGATAGAGTATGTTTTTAAAGAAGAGCGTTCGCTTATTGATCAGCGAGAAGTTCATCAGGACGCGCTCTCTTTTCCGCGAGCGTTAAAGGCGGTTTTTAGGCAAGACCCGGATGTTATTATGGTTGGTGAAATGAGAGATCCGGTAACAATTTCTACGGCGATTACCGCGGCAGAAACAGGACATCTTGTTTTTTCCACCCTGCACACCAATTCGGCAAGCCAGACAATTCACCGTATTATTGACACTTTTGCCTCAGAGCAACAAAACCAAATCAGAGCACAACTCTCCGCTACTCTCTTGGGTGTTATTTCTCAGAGACTTGTTCCAGGAATCAAGGGAGGGCTTGTTCCCGCTTGTGAAATAATGACTGCGAGCTCCGCAATTTCCAACCTCATTCGAGAAAACAAGATTCATGAGATGGATCTTGTTATCGAGACTTCAAGCGAGCAGGGAATGGTCAGTTTAAACAAATCACTTTTTAACCTTATTAAGAAGAGGGAGATTTCTCTCAAAAACGCGCTTAGCTATTCCAGAAACCCCACAGAACTAAAAAGAATGGCGGGGTGATTTAATAAGTTACGCGGGCTAAAACAATGCAATTTTATTACAAAGCCAGAGATGACAACGGAGACATTCAAGTAGGTGAAGTGGAAGCTTCTTCAAAAGAAGCGGCGTTTCTTGTTGTCCAGAGCTACGATCTTTATGTTATTTCTCTTATAGAAAAGAAAATTCCTTTTTATAAAAGGAAGTTTAAGATTTTTGAGAGGATTTCAACAAAGGATGTAGTGATGATTTCAAGGCAACTTGCAGTGATGGTGGAGTCGAAAATACCGATTGTGGAGTCGTTGCAAACCCTTTCAAGGCAGTTGCAACAAAAAACACTTAAAGAAAAAGTACTATCTATTGCGGACAAAGTGGAGGGGGGAATACCTCTTTCAAAGGCTCTTTCTGAATTTCCGGAGATTTTTTCGCGGTTTTACATTAGTATGGTGAAGTCGGGAGAAACCTCCGGAAAGCTTTCGGAAACTCTTACATATTTGGCTGACCACCTTGAGAGAGATTATGAGTTTAGACAAAAGATAGTGGGGGCGATGTTTTACCCTATATTTATTTTGGTGATTTTCTTAGGCATAATGATATTTCTTTTTGTTGTTGTTATGCCGGAGCTTACGGTGATTCTTCTTGATGCGGGCGGGGATATACCGCTGGTTACGCAAATTGTGATAGGCATCTCCGACTTCTTGGTAAATAACGGGTGGTTTGTAGCTCTCGGAATATACTCAGTAACGGTTTTTACGATTAAATTCTTTTCTACCGAGCAAGGAAGGGATATCCTTGACGAGTTTATATTAAAAGTTCCCGGTTTTAAAGATTTTTTCTCAAAAGTTTACATTATTCGTTTTTCAGAAAGCCTGTCAACATTAATTACTGCGGGAATCCCCATTGTAAAGTCTTTAGAGATTACCAGTGATATTGTTCAAAATAAAGTCTATAAGGAGGCAATTTTAAAAATTGCTGACAGTGTTGAGCAAGGAAAGCAGATGAGTGAGGCGATGCAGAAATACCCTGACATCTTCTCGCCCATTCTTATTCAGATGGCGATTGTTGGAGAAAGAAGTGGAAGGCTTGGTTCGGCACTAATGAATGTGGTCAGGTTTTTCAGGGGAGAGCTTGAGAGAACCTTGGAAAAATATATTAGTATGATTGAACCGCTGCTTATTATTCTTCTTGGAGGAATGGTAGGTGGATTGGTGGCATCGGTTTTGCTACCGATATACAATATTAGTTTAAGTATGTAATTTCCACAAAAAATAGTTGACAGAAAAAAGAAAACTACCTATACTTCTTCTACAAGGAATTATCCTTGTGTTCAAAGAAAAATAGAAAAGGTCGATCTTTAATTTATTTCAAAAAAATTATGTTTCAAAAAAATAAAAAAGGTTTTACGCTTATTGAGTTGATGGTGGTAA